>CAMUZL010000115.1 GCA_947165185.1 uncultured Selenomonadales bacterium | reverse complement strand
GCTGAACAATGTTCGAGCGATTGAAAAGGCTTTACAACGCGGGAAAGTTGGACGAGACGGCAATTCGCGCCGCCGTAACCAAAGGCTGGTTGACCGAAGCTCAAGCCGACGAAATTCTTAATCCGAAGGAGTGAGTGACATGCGAGGCGTAGACGTTTCCATTTTCAACGACCCTGTTGATTGGCACGCGCTCAAAGACGCGGGCATTGAGTTCGCCATTTGTCGCACAGGCTACGGCAAAAACGGCGTCGACGAAACTTTTCAACGCAACGTCGAAGGAGCGCACAAAGTCGGCATGGTTTGCGGAGCTTATCATTACTCGTACGCCTTTACGCCTGCAGACGCCGTTATCGAAGCGGATTTTTGCAAGCGCATTATCGAAGAATCAGGCGTCCTGCTTGAACTTCCCGTCTGGTTTGACATGGAGGACGACGACGGTTACAAGCGTCGTCACGGCTTTGACTTCAGCCGCCAAAACATTACCGACATCTGCCGCGCTTTTCTCGACAACATCAAGCCGCTTGACTGCGGCGTTTATGCCTCCTATTCGTGGCTTGAAGATTATATCGATTGGAGAGATTTAGGCGTTGCAATTTGGAATGCGCAATGGTCGCGTAAAGATTTTCTGCAAGGCTATATGTGGCAGTGGACGGACAGCCTTTTTATCGGCGGCAAGCAGTTCGACGGCAATATCATCTACGACGAGAAAGACCGTCCCGAATAAAAAAATTCAGCCCCTGCGCTTTTTCAGCGTGGGGGCTTTTATTGTTCAACTTCAACGCCGTTTAGTAGCTCATAGATCGCAAAAACTTTTTTCATGTGTTCAATTTCTTTCGGGAGCAAATCCCTTTCAGAGAAATTAATTCCTTCGAGACGAACACGAGCCGAGCCGGTACCAACGACTTTTTTCAGCGTGAAATATAAATTCGCAGGCATTACACCATTATATTCGTCGCCATAATAACCTGCATGATACATCCGATATACGTCATCAAAATAAAAAGTTTTTAATTCGCCTGCCGTTTTTATATACAGAGTATCGAAATCAATTCGTTCGTGACCGGAATAAACGACGTGGCAAAATAATTCAGTTGAATAATCGTCATCAGCAACAGATACATACGGAGCAATGCAAACTTTCTGCCCGAAATAAATCGGACAAGTGTAAAAAGTTATGCCCTTCATTTCGTCATGTTGGACATCAAGCCCCTTTTCGAGCTCCATTATTTTTTTCTCCGCAAATTCACTTGTGATTTTCGGAAGTTCAATTCTTTCAGGAGAAGGTGAAACAGATTTATCACGACCACACCCGCACAAAATTATCGTCGCGAGTACCAACAAAATCGCCAAAAATTTTTTCATGATACAAACCCCCTTAAGACAAAATCCCTCCCGATTTTGGAAGGGATTTTATTTCATGATTCGGAGACTTTCAAGACTTAATCCCAAATTTTTCTCTCGACCCACTTGTAGTAGTGGAAGCTAACGACGTTGTTGCTCCCCTTTTTCGAGCCGCGTCCCTTGCCGCAATTTCGGCAGCGAGTTCCGCTTGCATTTCCTCAGCTGTTTTTTCCGCGTCGGGCTTATTCGGCATTTCTTCGCGTTGTGGAAATTCGACGCCCAACTGTGCCGCCATTGTTCGCGCAAAATTTTCTGCCCAATTTAGGACGCCTTTTCGGTGTTCGGCGGGCAGTTCAAGAAACGTTTTGAGCAAAACAGCTTCGTTAGGCGACAGATCGAATTCGTCGACGAGCGATTGAATCAGTGCTTCGCGGGTTTCCACAAAAATTTCGCCGACGCCGTGCCGCAACCAGTCGGGATTGACATTGAACGCCTTGCATATCGCGTTGAAATTGCGATCGGTGACCGTGCCGCCAGGTGTTTCCATCAAACTGACAACGCGCTGTGACACATCGATTTTTTTGCCGAAGTCCGTCTGATTTATGTCCAACATCTTGCGCAGTTCGCGTATTCGTTCGTTCACAAATATCACCACCTTTCAACCTTATTATAAACGTCGCGGCTAAAACCGCAAGCGTTTTTATACAAATTGATTGACAGGTATTCATTTCAGCTATAAAATAACCAAGGCGTTAAACATTTTGAATAACGGAGGTGATACCTGTGATTGACAACGACAACGAACAACGCGATCGCACCGATGACAAAGCCGACGCCCGCAAACTCGCCGAATTGCTCAAAGGCACCCACAACGCGGAGCTGTTGAATAACTTCGTCGGCGTCGCCCTGTCCAGTTACATGAACGGCGTTTACGACGCGTGCCGAAGCTTCAAGGCAGCTCAACCCACCTGAAAGGACGATTCACTATGAAAGACAACGCGCTGGTTTTCATCAAGAACGACACGCCGCTGACAACGTCGCGCACTGTCGCTGAACAATTCGACAAAAAGCACAAGCATGTTTTGGAGGACATTCGCCAAATTTTGGCGGCCGAAAATTCGGCCACGAAATTTTTCTTCGAGACGTCCTTCAACAATCGCGGCAAGCAGTACCCCGAATATCTCATGACCCGCGACGGCTTCGCGCTGTTGGCAATGGGTTTCACGGGCAAAAAAGCTCTTGAGTTCAAACTCAAATTCATCGACGCGTTCAATCGCATGGAGCAGGCCTTGTCCGTGCCGCAAATCGAACGCGACGCACGCTGGCTTGAAACGCGGCAAGGCACAAAAATTTCGCACAGACCGTTTACCGACGCGATTAAACTCCTCATTTCGCACCTGCGCCAACACGGTGAAAAACGCGAAGACGGCTACATTTACGGCCACTTGACCAACATCATGCAGAACGCTTGCGGCGTCCGGCGCGGGCAACGCGATAATGCCCCCGTCGCAAATCTGAACAAACTCGACCAAGTTCAATCCATGATCGCCAACTTGATTCTGCAGCTCATTGCCAATCGCCCCGACATCAAATCGCTTGAACAGTTCGAGGCGACCATTATGTTGCAACTTGACCAACTCAATCGCTTACTCGGCGGACAATGCCCGTTAATCGGCGGCGGAGCAACAGCATGATTGACAAGCGTACAACCATCAATCAGCTTGAAAAGTTGCTGTCGCTCATTGAAATCGACTGCGCTCATTATGAAGAACGCCGCGATAACGCCTTCGACCAAAAAATCAAGGAATATTACGAGAAAAAAATTTGGCGGGCACGTTTGGACTTTGAACGCATTACCAGACGCGTCAATTCACTCAAATCTATCTTGAAAAAACAACCCAAATAATTTTCCAAAGGAGTGAAACTTTTTGACTGACGAACAACGCCGTCGCCAACAAGACATTGAAAATCGCGCTCAGCCGTTTTTTCGTGAGCTTGTTCGCGTCGAAGACCGAATTCGTGACTTGCGCGAACGCCTTTTTGACGCTCTGGACGAAAAGAAAAAAATCGAAGCCCAGCTTGCGATTCTCAGCGATGAAAAAGACAAATTGTGGGAAGAAGTTTTTGCGGAGGTTTGATTATGGCACGCTTGATTCTCGTTTACGGGCAACCCGCCAGCGGTAAAACTTTCGCGCTTAAAACTCTCGATCCTAAGTTTACTGTCATCATTGACGGCGACAGAAAAGGCGCATTGCCTTGGCGCGGTTGGGCTAAAGATTATTCTGCCGAGAAGAAAAATTTTTTCTCCGTATCGTCAATCGACAAGACACTTGAGTTAATCGAAAAAATTGCCACCGCCGACGAATTCAAAAATGTTTTGACCGTTGTTATCGACGGATTCAACAACATTCTGAGCAACGAAGAAACCGCTTACGCCAACGGCTGGCGACGGCAATACAAAAACAAGCTCGAATTGTTCGACGGAATTGCGAACAAGGCCGCGTGGCTCGTTGAGGTGGCTTCGGGCTATCGCAAGGATTTAACAGTTGTTTTCAACGCTCATGTAAAAACCGCCGATCCTTACGTTGCTGGCGACCGCGACAGACTTTTCACACCCGGCAAGGCTCTCGAACAGAAAAAGAAAATCGAAGGAAAATTTCTATTCACTTTCTACGCAAAAGCCGACGACGAAGGCAATCACTTTTTCGAGACAGCACCACACGGTTCGACAGCGCGAAGTTCCGAAGGTTGCTTTGAATTTCAAATCCCCAACGACATGAAATTTGTTATCGACACAATCAACGCTTATGACAAAGGAGAGACAAAATGATTCCTCTTAACGGCTACGATGAAGTTTCTGCCGGCTATCCGCCCGCAGGCGGCTACATTTGCAAAATTCAAGCCGCACGTCTCAGCAACTTTCAAGACGGTACAAAATGCCTAGAGGTTGAACTTGACATTGACGAAGGGGAATTTGCGGGCTATTTCCGACGCGAAACCAACACATTCAACAAAAATCGCCCCGACGGCGGCTGGACGAGCAACGGCAGAATTCGCTTGCCACTTCAAGAAAACGGTAAAATTCACTGGAAGCTGAAACGTTTTCTTGTCAGCGTCAAAGCGTCGAACGACAACTTTGTCATTGAGCCCGATAAAGGATTCGACGAACGAATTCTAGCGGGGAAAATTTGCGGCGGCGTTATCGGACTGAAAGAAAAAGTTAACGAAAAACGCAACAACGCCGTATTCACCAACGCTTATATCTCTTACGCAATTCCGGTCGGCGACGTGGCAAGCGGCGACTTCAAAATTCCCGAAAAGAAATTAGCCGAGACAAAAATTTCGACGCCGACAAAAGACACGCCGGCAAGCTCAAATATTCCGTTTGACCCGGACGACGTGCCGTTTTAATCGAGAGCGGGAGGAATTAACATGTTTTTAATTTCGCAAAACAGAATGAACGCTATCGACGTGAATTCGATTACATTTTTCGTCATTCCGCCGGACAAAAGCAACTGCGGCAACTTCATGCTGATGGCAAAGACGCCCTACGTCAACAGCAATTTCTACGACTATTTGATTCTGTTCGAGCACGAAAATTTGAACGTCGTCAAACATGTCATGAGTTTCCTTACCAGCGACACAATTCGTATCCCGCACGACGACGAGCACGAAAATTTGAACGTCGTCAAACATGTCATGAGTTTCCTTACCAGCGACACAATTCGTATCCCGCACGACGACGAAGACAAGAACTCTATCGTTGTCGATTTGCCGAATTTGTACAGGTACGGCATGAAGAAAATCGGCACGAACGGGCAAGACGAGAAGCGTGACGACAATGATTAAACACTGCCGACGTTGCGAAAAGGAGTTTGACGGTTACATCAGCGCGAAATATTGTCCCGACTGCCGCCACGAAGTCAAATTGCAACATGTACGCGACAGCCATAAAAAAAATCACGTTCCGACCGTCAAGACTTGTCCCGTTTGTAAAAAAGAATTCAGCGGTTACGGGAAGTATTGCCCCGATTGTCGCGACGACGTTCGCAGAGAAAAAGCACGTGAATGTACTCGGCGTTACCGACAAAATCACCCGGGCAAAAAACCCGTTGCGAAAGTTCACTCGTTGACCAAAGCCGACTTGTTGCAACTGTTGAAATTAATTCGTGAAGCATATTTCGCTGGCGAACTTATTCTGAGTTTCGGCGGACAGAGCGCGTTGACAGAAGAACAACTTGCCGTCGTCGAACAAAAATATCCAGACCACATCCAAAATTTAGGCGACCTTCGCAAGCAGAAATTCTTCGAGGCAGCCGACAAATTTATCGAAGCTTATCAGGCGTTCAGAGGATTTCAACAATGATTAAACATTGCAGACGGTGCGGCGAAAAACTTCCCGACAACCGCACGAATCAACGATATTGCCCGCATTGCGCCGACGTTGCCGAATTCGAGCGACGTGGAGAACGCCTAAGGACTTCGCCAAAACGCAAGCGGTCACAACTCAAGGCACGGAGGAGCGATTGAAATGAAGTTTGTACAGCCGCCACTCAAAATCAACTGCGACGGATTGAGCAAAAAGCTTATCTTTGAGCTTGCCGACCAACTTCGCCTTCATTTCGTCGATGTTGACGTTTTCGGCGACGAAATCAGCGCATCCAAACCGCTCAACCATTTTCATTACGAATGGGCGTGGCAAATTCTTGACAAGTTCGGCGTCAAAGTTACTTAGGAGGATTCACTATGGAAAACGAAGCAACAAAATTAGACGGGCAACCAAGCATCGCAATCACCGCGTTACTGGCATTGCTCACCGAAAAAGGCATTATCACAGAAGACGAATACAACCAAGCCTACGACATGGTGAAAAAAGTCGCCGTGGATTACTTTGTTGAAGAAGTGAAGAAACGGCTTTAGCCACTCAGCGAGAGAATTTCTTTCGATAAATGTCAGCCGCAAGGTTGACCCCTGCCGATCGCTCTTCGGCGGGTGTGAGCCTTGTGTCCAAGGTTCAGAATTTGGCGTTACTCAATCCTTACCCTTTCTGAAATACGCGAGGTTAAACCGCCGCCACGAATAGCCGGAGATATTCACGGCGGCGGCAGAAACCTTGCAACGCCGATGTTTCATCAACCATTTAAAACCTACCTTTCACCGCCCGCAAGGGCGGCAACACGCGGGCATAGCTCAATCGGTAAGAGCGGCAGTTTCATAAGCTGTAGTTTGTCGGTTCAAATCCGACTGCCCGCATTAGTTTTTCGATAAATTTTATTCAGGAGCATACTCAATGGAAAATTTAATGACGGTCGCAGACGTTGAGGAAATTCTTCAACTGATTCACGACATTGACACGGAAATTGCAGTAGAGACATCTAAACGAGACCAATCTATTGCTTTTCACCGCATGAAAATTGAACATGCCAAAGATATTTGTGACACAGCAACTGCCGACGCCAGATTAAAACGCGCCGAGCTTGTTTTTTCTTTGGAGAAATACTTTAACGCTAATCCGCCGACCAAAACCAAAACACTCAAATTTAGCGGCGGATCATTCGGCTATCTGAAAAGTTCAACGAAATTTTTCTTCAACGGCAAGGAAGTTGATTCAAGCAACGAGCAAATGATTGACTTCGCCAAAAGCCAAAATCGCTATGAATTCGTCAAAACCAAGGAGATACTTGACTGGGCTAAATTAAAAAGCTCAATCGATTTTGACGGCGATAAAGTTTTCTTTACCGACACTGGCGAGTTTATTGACGGACTTCGCGCCCAAAAATCTTTCAGCGTCAAGACAACTTAATCAGGAGGATTCAAATGAAGAGACCGATTAAATTTCGCGGACGCGACAAAAACGGTAAGTTCCGTTACGGCGACTTTAACGACATCGACCTTGGTACAATTTTCGCCGACGTTGACGAAGATTCAATCGCTCAGCTTGTCGGCTACGACGCGAACGGCAAAGAGATTTATGAAGGCGACAAAGTTACCAGCGAAGTTTACG
>CAMUZL010000114.1 GCA_947165185.1 uncultured Selenomonadales bacterium | reverse complement strand
GATGATTTTCGGGCAGTCAAGCGGGCGGCAACGTCCCCGACTTTTTCGGCAAGAATCAGATGGCTCAACGCCAAAATGAAATTCTTCATGTCCGCGACGCTCAAATCGGGATTTTTTACAACCGTGTGAGTTTCGTCGTTACCAATCCACGCGGCGACTTTAGCGAGTGCTTTGATTCGCGGATATTCGATTCGGGCGATTGACTTGCCGAGCGGTTCAGCCGAAATCGTTTGACTGTCTTGCGATTCGCGTTCGATCAGATAATCCTTGACGAGATTTTCCAACGCCTTGCGGTAAGCCGCCCCAACAATTTCAGTTAAATTTTCCTCTTCGGCGCGATGAGCTTGCCGGTAAAGTTCGTAAAACTTCGGGTAATGCAAATCCATTTCGGCGGGAATTTCCAACTCTTTCGGGTTCGGATACAGCGCAATTAATTTCGTGTCGTCGGTGCGCAAAACCTTGCCGACCAATGCCAAATCCGCGAATGACAGCTTTTTACAACGTCGACAGAAAAGCACGACCGCGCATTCGTTGAGTTCGGGTGACTTGACCGCTTGCAGGACTTCCAAACTTACACTTTGATGACAATGCGGGCAGACGTTGCGCACGTCAAGAAAATATTCTTTGCCGTCGACGGCGATTTTACCAATCATAAATTTCACTCCTCAAGAAAGAAGGTTTCAGCATGAACGAAAAAGAGCTTATCAGAAACGAAATTTTGAGCGAACTCAAGTTTGAGACGTTCAAAAGCGCGAGGATTGCCACTGTCATTTGTGCGACGGTGATTGTCAACAATGCGAACACGGACGCGCAAGCCGTCTGCAGATTTTATTTGCCCAACGGTCTTTTCGTCGGCGAAGTGCCCGCCAATAAAATTATCACGGCAGAACATTCCGCGCAAGGTTTGTTGTGAGGAGTGACTTTCATGGAGCAACCGATTATCGGCAAGATTGAACAGCTTACTTATTTCAATCCGCCGAATCCCGACAATCAAAAAAGCCCCGGCTTGATTGTGCGGGTTGTCCGTGCGAATCATTAATCGAATAATCGAGGTGTTAAATTTGAATAAGTTAAACGAAGACAAAATAAAAGCCCTACGCGAACAGATTTTGCAGGAATGCAGGCGACAGGGCTTCACCATTTACGAAATGCAATGGCTCCTCGCGGATTTGGAGGGCGATTTAACTGTGCGCAAACAAGAATGCGACAATGAGTTATTCTGACTTTGAAAGCTCTTTTACGAGGGCACAAATTTTTTCTTCGCGTTGCGGTTCGCTGTATTGATGATAGGCATTAAGAAAATTTGCCAACATCAAGTCGGGCGGATTCCCTGTTGCTCCTTTGTCGAAAGCGCGTTTCGTCATGATAACGGCGGATTGCATTGCCAAATCGTATTTGAGTTTTTTCAAATCAATCATCAAAAACCAAGCCCCTTTCGCGACATAAAAAAAGCGAGGTGAAAACATGCCGTTTGACAAGATAGACGAATTCTCGAAGAAAATTCTCGAAGAGTGCAGGAAACAAGGCTATGCACTTCACGACTTCAAGACGTTATTGGAACTTTTAAACATTGCTCTTTCCGAGCGAGTTACGCGTCTCGAATCCGAATTGCTCTGATTTGGGAATTTCATTGGCGATGCTTGACAATTCCGTTTGATTCATTGCGGCATATTCGCGATAAGCTGACGAAAATTCTTTTGCCATTTGAGTGGCGACCGATTCATCAGCGCAACGATTCAAAATTGTTGTCGCCAAAGCCGACTGCATTGCCAAATCGTATTTGAGTTTTTTCAAATCAATCATCAAAAATCAGGCTCCCTTCAACATATTTCACGACAGTCACGCGCCTCTCGCGACTTGCGGAACGTCCGTTCGTCAATCGAAGAAACCGAAATATCTTTGGAGCCACAAGGCATCGGCGTCACTCAAAGCGTTTTTGCTCAGCACATAATCCAACGACGCCGCAAAGAAAAATGTTGAAATCGGTATGAAGTGACCTTTGGTACTTGTGGGACATTTTGCCAGCAGAGTCAGATAAATCAAAGCGAAACTGCCTATGTCGGCATTGTGCTTGCGTACAATCGGGCTTAAAAGTTCGTGGCGGCAACAGTATTCGTAAATTTCGCCAATCAGCTGAGGATTCATGTAGTCGCCTTTGTATTTCAGAATCATCCGCGCCAAATCCGTTGACTTTGCGAATGAACGAAAAGTGTTCGTAAAGAACCCCAAATAAAGTATCACTGCACCGACAATCAATATGATTGTTCCCAAAATCGTTGTGCTCTTTTCATTGGAGTTATACACGGTGGCAAAAGTAAAAAACATCCAAAGAGGGAGCATAAAAAGCAAATGCTCCATTAAAGATAAGCCCTTAAATGTGTCACGTCCTTGCAATTTGAATATGAACAACGTTGCCAGATACATGCAAACGGAACCTAAAAAGGCGTCGAAATTTTTGAAGGCGATATTGTCAACGTTTACACAGGGGGCGACGACGAAGAGGCTTTTACGGACGTTGTTTGTTTCAAGGACGGAGCTTTTATCCTCAAAGATTGTTGTGATTCGCTTTTCGGCGGAGCCAACATTGAAGTTGTCGGGCACATCGCGACGGAGGAGGACGACAATGACAATCGAACATGAAGGCGTCAAAGTCACGGCGACAAACTTCAAGCCGTCAACCGACAAGCTGAAACTTTACGTTGCCCGCGCCCGCGAACTCGTCACCGAGAGCGAAGGCAAGGACACGGCGGACAACATCTCATCCGTCACCGTCACTCTCTGCGAAGACGGCGGAATTGATTTATCTTACGTCGCTCACGGGCAAAAGTTTCACCGACTGCGCCGTATAACAGGGTATTTGACTGCCGACGTGCGGAGTTGGAACAACGCCAAACAAGCCGAAGAACACGACCGAGTTAAACACGACCCGAAAATTTAAGGAGGCGGCGAGTAAATGCGCGGGATCAAGGACGAATTCAAACAACTGGATTCTGTCTTCAGCCGAGAGCGCGACTGCACAGCTCAACAGATTGAATTCATCATCGCGAGTTATGCGGCGGCGCAGGAAAACAATTCGGCATCCGCGATTCTTGCCGCTCGTCGTTACCGCAAAGGCGAACACCGTTTTGCCACATGCCGAAATATGCACATCAGCGAATCACAATACTATAAATTGCTCGGCAAATTTCTTTCAATCGCCAAAGCCGTGCACGAAAGACTTGCCGCCCGCTAACGAAAAAAGCCCCTCGAAATTGAGAGGCTTATTTTTTTTGCCCGATTGAGCGGTTACATGTTCCGCGCCGTTGACCAAAGGAAGCCGAGTACTCCGACCGCAATCGCGCCGATACCAACCATTGCCGCTATCGTCAAGCCCTGTATGTGTTTGAGTGCGCCTTTAATATCAGCCCGCATTTCGCGCATGTCCGCATCGTGCCGCTCTTGTGCGGTTTTCATGTCTTCGCGCTGTTTCCTCAGTTCGTCCATAAACACGCTAAATTTTGCGTCCTGCATTGCCAACTTCATCTGAACGTCCGCATTGATTTTTTCCTGTTCCGTCATCTCAATCACCGCCTTTGTCGCCGACTTACTTCATTGCCGAAATGACTGCAACCAGTATCGCCCCGAAGCCGACGATAGCCGTTATCACGAGCGTTTGAATTTTGTCGCCGAGCCGGTCAATCTTCGCGTCCATTGCATCGAACTTCGCGTAAAATCGCTGATTCATTTCCTTAACATCAGCGTCCTGCTTTTGTCGCAATTCCATAATCTCTGCCGCTCGCTGATTATCACGGTCGCGCATTTCCGTAACGAGCATGTCGACTTTAGACATTGTCGCCGCAAATTGTTGTTCGAGACTGCTCAAGCGTTCGTCCGTTGTCGCCATTTCAATCGCCCTCCTTCGTTCGTTCCGTCATCTCAACCACCGTCTTTCGTTTGTTCGACGAGTTCAAGCTTGACTTCAAAGCCGAGAATTTCGCCGAACTGTTTAAGCTCTTCCCAACTTATCGCACAGTTATTGATTTTGCGGGAGAAACTTTGTTGAACGTATTTTGTTCCGAATCGCTTATTAAATTCTTCGCCCAACGTTTTCAACGTGTATCCGCGATAAGTTGCCAAAAACTTTATCTGCTCGGCAAGTGAACGTTCGTTTAAATCCATAAGCATGTGCCCATCCCCTTTTTATTAGGATTATACAACACCTTAAGATTTTACGTCAACAATTTAGGTTGAAAAAACTTCAAAAAAAGTTTCAAAAGGGTATTGACAGGTTGATTCAAATAGTTTATCATGCGGCGCATAAAGTTGAAAGTACAACAGTAAAAGTTGATACTTAAACTGTTGCGGATTTACCTACAGGCTCATTGAAAAGTGAAAATCGAAAGGGGAGTATCACAATGAAGTTGATTAAGGATTTTGCGGCGTTCGCGGTCTCGGAAGTTTGGGTGACGTTCTTGGCAATCCTGACAATGTTTACCTTTTGGGCAACGTCGGGAGTGACCAAAGCGTTCATGACGAGCGGTCGCGATTACGCGCTGATGCTTGCGGCACTGACAGCCTGCTGGATTCTGAACGTCATACTAATCGGCGTCGGCGTGAAGTTGACACTGGACGCGTTCAGCGAGTTCCGCGCAAGCCGCGAAAACAATCCTGCCTGAAGATGATGGGGACGGTTCCCCCGTCGAAACCCTCTGCCCGCGCAATGCGGGTACGGTCGCAGGAAACCACAATCGCCACGGACGGCGAATCGATTATCAACCGAAAACTTTTAGGAGGAACCCAAAATGAAACCTAAAAAGAAAGCAACAATCGAAACGCGACTGTCGAAAAACGGCAGAACAATCGCGAAACTCAACGGCAACACGGGTGGCGACAACAAGACAATCTGGAAACTTATCGGCGACCTCTGCTGGCGCGGCGATTGTGTCTTGGAAGGTTACGACTCGAAAGAAACGGACTACGAACTGCGTGAAATGCCGGGCGAGGAGATTGACGCGCTGTTGGCACGCATGGGCATTGACAATGACCCGCCTGCGTTTGAAATTCCCGAATTCGACGCCGCAGTCAAGGAAGTTTTCGGTGACGATGCCTCCGCGTTTCTTACGCCGTGCGGACAAGTGACGCTTGAAATTGCCAACGAGCCCGAAACTCCCGACGCCACCGAAATTGACGCACGCATCGACGGCTACTTGAATACCGCTTACAACTTGGAAGGCATGGCTGAGGAACTCGAAATCATCTGCGACAACTTCGACGACGACGCCCGTGACGAAAAAGACTGGCACGTCGCAAGCCGCATTTCGTTCTATGTCGACCACGTCAAACGCGGAATTGAGGGACTGCGCGAAATGATTGACTGGTACAAACAGCAAGCCGACTTCGCGGAGAGCAAAGCCGAATAATCCGCAAGCGACATCTGCACCAATCGAAAATCGCGAGCCGTCGAATCAAGCCCGAAACTTTTTCCCTGTCGAGGAAACTCGGCGGGATTTTTTTTGCGAAAGTGTGGAAAATAAATGTCGGACGTTGATTTATAATTGTCGCGAGGTGAGCGAAATGTTGAAAATCCCTGCGAACTGGAATGAAGTCAGCGAGACGACTGCCGAACCGAAAAGAATGCCTGCGGGCGGTTACGTCTGCCGAATCGTCAAAGCGTTTGAGAGCGTCAACAAATATGATGAACCGTGCTTGACGCTGTATCTGGACGTGGACGAAGGCGAATTTAAAAATTATTTCGGCGAGATTTACAAGCGTCGACTCGAACGCGGAAGTAACCGCTATCCCTGCGTGTACTCTCAACGCACGGACGAATTCGCGGCGCGAAAATTCAAGCGGCTGATTAAATTATTGGAGCGTTGCAACGGCGATTTTTCCTTCGACGTGGACGGCGGCGACGTTTGGGACGAACGCGAAATTGAAAATCTTAAACTCGGTGTCGTGTTCGGCGAAAAAGAATTAAAACGTAGCAATTCTGTTCGGACAATCCTCGTCCCGCGCCTGCTGAAAACCGTCGAACAAATACGCGGCGGAGAATTTACCGTGCCGGAGAAAATCACGGGAGCGGTCGGCAATGGCTGAACTGCAAGACAGAATCAACACTTTCCTTTACGAGGCTGAACACGTTCAAAACACCGACGTTAATCAATACGTCACCAAAATTTCAGGCGATACGGGCGTCGACGAAGAGGACGTGCGAAAAGTACTCGACGCGGTTTTGAAGATTTTGGAGCAAAAGAGAGCCGACAACGGCATTGTCGAAGGTCAATCGTTCGCCGCTTACGTCGTCAAGCATCACACGCTCAAGCGGCGTTATTGGGGCGCACGCTGATTTATTTTGATTAATCGTTCGCGGGAGGTGTCGGGGTTGTCTCAACGTCAACGGAGCAGTGAGCCGTATTTTCGCAAGATAGATTTTATTTTCTATAACGAATCGAAGATACGGCTTGCGGTTGAGGAAATGCGCCTTGATGACGGTCGCCCGCGCCTTCCGAGTAACGGCGTTTCAAATCCGACGATGATGCAAGCGGTACGAAACTTGACGCCGCTTGAAAAAGTTTCTTTGGACGGACTTCACAGCGTCGAATTCCCCGAACGTTGGCTTGAGGTCGTCGACAAAACTTGGTCGTGGGCAAAAGCGCAACATGACTGCCGCGCTGAAGTCGCTCGACGCCGATACGCGAAGGAAGATTATCGAATCACTTGCCGCGAACTCGGTATATCGAACTCGACGCGGCGGAGATTGTTTGACTTCGTGCGCATGTATGCCGCTCTGCACGCCGTTCAGTTGGGATTAATCCGCGTGTAAAAGCTTATGACGGCGATAACGGGCGATTTTTTCTGCTACACTAATCATAATCAAGAAATGTCACGGAGATGATGAAGATGCTTAAGAATCCGCGACACGAAAAATTTTGTCTGGAATATGCGGCTTGCGGCAACGCTACCGAGGCTTATCTCAAAGCGGGCTACGGCGGCGAAAAACGCACGTCGAACAACGCGGCGGCGATTAATCTGCTCAGGAAACCGCACATCGCGGCACGAATCAAAGAGATAACTGCGGAACTTCAGCGCGAAAAAATTGCCGACGTTATCGAATGTCAAGAAATTTTGACGACGATAGCACGCGACGAGACCGCCGAAAATGCCGACCGAATCAAGGCAATTCAAACGCTTATGAAAGCTCAGGGCGCGTTCGTGACGCAAATAAACTTCAAGTCGACGCCGATTGTAATTTCGGGCGGTGAGCAACTTGAAGACTGAAATTTTTCTGCCGGAAGTTGTCGGCAAAGGCTACGGAACTTTTTGGAACTGCAAGAAACGTTATCGCGTCGTCAAAGGCTCTCGTGCGTCGAAAAA
>CAMUZL010000113.1 GCA_947165185.1 uncultured Selenomonadales bacterium | reverse complement strand
TTGTCGTGGTGATTTCGATAATCGGCAGAGCTTCCGCCTCGTCTTCGTTGCCCATAACCGCAACGGTGAGTTCGCGCCCTTTGATGAATTCTTCAACCAAAATTTCGTCGCCGAAAGTGAACGCGTTGTCAATCGCCTCGTCAATGTCGTCCGCGTGTTCGACAATCGTTACGCCGATACTCGATCCTTGCGCGGCGGCTTTGATGACGACGGGCACACCGAATTTTTTTTCGACTTCGGCGGCAAGTTCATCCGTGCGATCAATTTCGCGGTAGACGGCAAATTTCGGCGTGGACAAGTTGGCGGAATTCAAAAAATGTTTTGTGGCGACTTTATCCATCGTCAGCGCGGCGGCAAGAACGCCCGACCCCGTGTAAGGAATTTTCAGCATGTCCAGCGTGCCTTGAATCAAACCGTCTTCGCCGTATTTTCCGTGCACCGCGTTGAAAACAATCAGCGGATTTTTTTCGCGAATCGTTGCGGCAAAAGTTTCAGGCTGAAGTTCCAGAAATTCGACGTTGTAATTTTTCGATTTAAGTGCGTCGACGACAGCTTTACCCGTGCGGCGTGAAACTTCTGCCTCGGTGGAAGTTCCGCCCGCAACGACGACAATTTTTTTGCGACGTTCTTGCTTGAGCAATTCCAAAATTTCTTCACCGGTCTTGTAAATGTCGCCCGCGCCCATCGTGATAACCAAATCGCCCGCAGTCAACTGGTCTTTAATCGCGGCGGCAATGTCTTCGCGTTTCGGAATATACGACACGGCTTGATTCGTCGTGCGCAAAACTTCCTGCAGAATTGATTCGCCGCTGATGCCGGAAATTTTTTCTTCGCCGGCGGAATAAATGTCCGTCAAAACCAAAACGTCCGCGTCACGAAAAGCGTTGCCGAATTCCTTCAGCAAAAGTTGCGTGCGGCTGTATCTGTGCGGCTGAAAAATGCAGACGACTTTGTTCGGCTTAATTTCGCGGGCGGCCTTGAGCGTGGCGGCAATTTCCGTCGGGTGGTGCGCATAATCGTCGACGACCAAAACATTGCGGATTCGTCCTTTGGATTGGAAACGTCTTTTCGCGCCGTGGAAAGTCCGCAAACCTTCGGCAATCTTCGCGAAACTTACGCCGACTTGAAGTCCCGCCGCAATCGTCGCCAATGCGTTCAAAACGTTGTGTCGCCCGTGAATCGCAAGCTTGACTTTGCCGAGAATTTTTTCGTCGTCGCCCACGCGGTGAATGACTTCAAAGCCGACGCCTTTGGTTGTCGTGCGAATGTTGCGCGCCATAAATTCCGCGTCGTGGTGAATCGCGTAGGAAATAATTTTTCTGTCGACTGCGGCGGCAATTTCGCGAATGTTATCGTTGTCGAAACAGACGACGGCAACGCCCGTTTCGCGGTCGAGATTTTCGATAAAAATTTTGAACGCGGCGCGAATCCGTTCAATCGTGCCGTAATGGTCAAGGTGGTCGTCCTCAACGTTGGTGACGACGGCAATTTTCGGCTTGAGCGTCAAAAAACTTCCGTCACTTTCGTCCGCTTCGGTGACGAGCCAATCGCTGCCGCCGAGAATTGCGCCCGTGCCCAAGTCGGTTGATTCGCCGCCGATAATTATCGTCGGGTCGACGCCCGCAGTGTGCAAGACGTAACCGATCATTGAAGTCGTCGTGGTTTTGCCGTGCGAGCCGGAAACCGCGATGCCTTTGCGCGAATTGAGCAGATAAGAATTTATGTCGGAGCGGTGGAGTTTCGGAATTTTAAATTTCGCCGCCGCGATTATTTCGGGATTGTCGGCGGGAATTGCGCTGGAGCAAACGACGGCTTCAGGCCACGGCTTGCCCGCGTCGTCCAAAATATTTTGTGCGTCGTGCCCGACAAAAATTTTCGCGCCGATACTTTTAAGCATGTCCAACGTCGGCGAATTTTTCATGTCCGAGCCGCTGACTTCGCAACCGCTCTCGATTAAAATTTTGGCAAGCGCACTCATGCCCACGCCGCCTATACCGATGAAATGAAATTTTTTCAAGCCGTCAACTTTCAAAATCAAAAAACCTCCTCAAGACTTCGGAACGCGATTGAGTTTCGGGTCAAAGGTGAACACGCGAATATTTTCAATGTCGAAGTACGCGATAATAATGCAGTCCATGAAATCCAAATCCTGCGAATCGGCGTAAAGTTCCACGGCGTGAACCATGATTTGTTTTCGTTCGACTTCGACTTCGTTTAAAAGCGTCATCAAACTTGCCGCGATTGTCTGCCTGTCGACGCGATAAATATTTTTCAACGCGTGCGCCGTCTCGACCAAAACTTCGGGCAAAACTATCGCGCCGATTTCCACGGCTTTTTTCGCCTGCATGGATTGTTTCGGGTGGTCGCGCAACAGGTAACGCAACACAACGTTTGTGTCAATTAATATTTTTGCCATACTTTTCGATCACGAACCTTTCCCACGCGATTTCTTCAAGCCCGACCCATTTGGGATTGGCGAACTTTGCAAGCGAGCCGAACGCAGATTTTCTTTTAGGTTTCACGTAAAACGGCACGCGATTTTGCACGATTGTTTCTTTTGCGAAGTTGCTGATTGCCTCGGAGAAACTCATATCCATCCGATTGAAAATTTTTTCGGCGGCCTCTTTCAACTCGGCGTCAATTTTTATTTCGACAGTCACTTCTTTGGACATGTCATTATCTCCCCGTGAAAAAAATTTTACGTAAGTTTCAAAATGAGTCCTGCGATTTGTGCGGCGGCGCATTGCAGTTAGGAGTTTGGAGTTAGGAGTTAGAAATTGTTGATGTAAATTTAACTGCCGAATCCACGTTGCATTTTGGCGATTTGCCCGCCGACAAATTTTGAGCCGTCATGTAAGCTCAAGGATAAGTTCTGCGATTTCGGCGGCGGCGTGCGGCTTGCCCAGCGACAAACTTGCTTCCGACATTTTTTTGAGCGTGTCGGGCGAAGTCAATAACTCGTCGATTGTCGCCGATAAAATTTCTGCCGTCAAGTCTTTGTTTAAAATCATTTTTGCCGCGCCCGCTTCGACAAGTGAACGTGCGTTGAATTCCTGATGATTTTCCGCCGCGAACGGATACGGAATTAAAATCGACGGGACGCCGCGAGCCGTAAGTTCCGCCAAACCCGTCGCGCCCGCACGGAAAATCGCCAAATCCGCCATCGCCATCGCACGCGGCATGTTGTAAAGATACGGCACAACTTTTATATTCGGCGAATCAAGCACTTCGGATAATTTTTCGGTGACGGCGTCGAATTCTCCTTTGCCCGTGACGTGAAGAAACTGCGCGGAATTTTTTTGAGCGGCGGATTTTAAAACGTCAATCATTGCGTTGTTAATGCTTCGTGCGCCGCGACTTCCGCCCGAAATTAAAACAATCGGCTTGTCGTCGGTGAATCCGAATTCTTTCAGCCCGTCGGATTTTTTCGCGTCGAGGACTGCCGAACGAATCGGATTGCCGGTGTAAACGGTTTTTTCGGCGGGAAAATTTTTCAGCGCGTCACGAGTGCCCACGGCGATTTTCGTAACGAACTTCGACAAAATTTTATTCGTGACGCCCGCGACGGCGTTTTGTTCCTGAATCAACGTGGGAACTTTCATCAGACTTGCGGCAAGCAGAATCGGCCCGCAGACATAACCGCCCGTCCCGACGACCGCATTCGGCTTAAAATTTTTTACGATGTCCGAAGCATGTTTGATACTCCAAATTGCGTTGGCGGCGCGTGAAAAATTTTCCAGCGTGAAACGACGTTCCAGCCCGCCTTCGAGATTGAGCGCGGTGAAATTTATTCCGGCCTTCGGGACAATGTCAGCCTCAAGACCTTTTTGCGTGCCGACGTAGAGAAATTCCGCGTCCGGCCGTTTCGATTTAATTGCGTCAATGAGCGTGAGCGCGGGGTAAATGTGCCCGCCCGTGCCGCCGCCCGATACGATTAGCTTCATTTGGTACCTCGTTCGTTGTTGGTGGAGAGCTTTGAGCTTTAAGCTTTAAGCTTTAAGGATAATTTGTAAATCATTGTGTTTAACATACTGCTGATTTCAGAAGACAGACTTAACGCCTGTTCAACGTCGGATTCGTCAAGATAATTGAGGCGCAGACAAGCCAAAAGTTGCGTCTCAACTTCGGCACGCGAACCACGCGCCATAAACAAAAAGCGGATGTAATCTTTTTCGGAAGAACGGGCACGCCCCTCCGCAATGTTCGACGGGATTGACACGACAGCGCGGCGCATTTGGTCGGACAGTGCGTAAGTTTCTTCACGCGGCAACTTTTTGACGAGCCGATAGACTTCGACAAGCAAATCCATAGACTTTTGCCAAACAGTTAAATCTTTGTGATCTCGTACCATAAAGAAAATCTCCTTCCTTAAAGCTTAAAGCTCAAAGCTCAAAGCTTAAAGCTCCATCACAATCCGCTTAAAGTCACGGCCGCGCTCCTCGAAATCGCTGTACATGTCGAAACTTGCGCAAGCGGGACTGAGCAACACAACTTGCGGCGCACGGGCAATTTCTTTCGCAAGTTCAACGGCGCGTTGCATGGAGTAGCCCGCATCCAAAATTTTTTCGGCAGGAAAGTTTTCGGCAAGCGCGCAGGTTTTGAAACGTTTCGCCGCGTCGCCGACGAGAATCAAATAATCGACGCGTTCATTGACGAGCCGCAGAAAATCCGTCAAATCGGTGCCCTTGTCGTCGCCGCCAGCAATCAAAATTATGTGACCCGCAAAAGTTTCGAGAGCTTTAATCGCCGAATCGGTATTCGTAGCCTTCGAGTCGTTGTAAAATTTCACGCCGTCAATTTCGCGCACAAACTCAATTCGATGTTCCACGCCTTGAAAAGTTTTCAGCACGTTGGAAATTTTTTCCGCGTCGACGCCCGCAAGAAATGCCGTCAACGAAGCCGCCAGCGCATTTTCGACGTTGTGCCAACCTTTGATGCCGAGTTCGTCGACCGTGCAAAGTTCGTGTCGTTCGCCGTTGAATTTGATGACGAGCAAATTTTTTTCGACGCACGCACCTTCATTGAGCGAAATTTTTCTGCTGAAGTAAAGCACGCGACAGGCGGCGCGGTCAATCATCTCGCGAACTTTTTCGTCGTCGTAATTCAAAACCAAAAAATCTTCGGCGGTCTCCTGCGCGAAAATTTTTTCCTTCATCGCTTGATAAACTTCCATCGAGCCGTGGCGTTTCAAATGATCGGGCGTGACGTTCAAAATCGCCGAGACGTGCGGCTTAAAATTTTTCGTCGCCTCCATTTGGTAGCTGGAAATTTCCGCCGCAATGCAACCGCCCGCGCCGACTTCCAAAACAACTTCGCTGAGCGGGACGCCGATATTTCCGCCGACGCCGACTTTGGAAAATTTTTCTTTCAGCAACAAGCCGAGCAAAGTAACCGTCGTGGTTTTGCCGTTGGTGCCGGTCACCGCGCAAATCGGCGACTTCGCCAAAGAGTAAGCCAATTCGACTTCGCTGATTATCGGAATATTTTTCGCCGCCGCAGATTTCAGCAACGGAATTTTTATCGGGACGGCGGGCGACACAATTATCAAGTCAACTCCGCTCAAAAGTTCGTCGGTCTGCTTGCCGAAACGCAAATCAATTCCAAGCCCGCGCAGTTCGTCGAAGTCAAAATTAATTTCTTCCTCAAGTTTGGCGTCGCTCAAGATGACGGTTGCGCCGAATTTTTTTGCAACTTTCGCCGCCGCAATGCCGCTGCGTGCCGCGCCGATAACCAAAATTTTTTTGTTTGCCAAATCCATTTGCGTCACTCCAAAAAATAAATATCGTATATCCGGAGCCGTCAAGGATGACGGCTCCCCGCCGACGTATTTGCGTGATGCAAATTCCGTCGGTGCACGACTCGCGGTTTACGAGACGGGGCGGGTTGTCGAAAACTTTAATCGCCCGCCGCGTAGGCGCGTCTTTCTTTGCTACTTTCTTTCCACGCGGAAAGAAAGTAGATTAAAAAAATTTTTATAAGCCCTGAACGAGTTGGACAGCTCCCGAATTTTCGCTTAACATCGTCAGCCCGATTATTCCCGCGATTAATCCGACCGTCCAGAAAACGAACACGACTTTGACTTCCGACCAGCCGCCCAGCTCAAAATGATGATGTATCGGGCTCATGCGGAAAATTCTTTTGCCCGTCGTCTGGAACGAAATTACTTGCAAAATCACCGACAACGCCTCGCAAACGAAAACGAAGCCGATAACCGCAAGCAAAAGTTCCGTGCGCGTCAAAATGCCGACAGCCGCGAACGCGCCGCCCAATGCCAGTGAACCCGTGTCGCCCATAAAAACTTTCGCGGGATGGAAGTTGAATTTCAAAAAGCCGATACACGCTCCGACCGTCGCCGCGCAGAAAATCGCAAGTTCGTCGTGTCCCGTTAAAATGCAAATCACCGCGTAACAACTCGCCGCAATCGCCACGCAACCCGAAGCCAACCCGTCAAGTCCGTCCGTTAAGTTCACGGCGTTTGACGCGCCGACCATTACCAAAAACATGAACGGCAAATACAAAACGCCCGCGTCAATTTTCGCGTCGACAACGGGAATCCAAATCGTCGGTCTGAAGTCAATCAAAAGTTCGCTTGCAACGACCGTCGTCACGAGCGCAATTAAAATTTGTCCCGCAAGTTTGTAACGCGCCAAAAGTCCCTGATTATGTTTGCGGACAACTTTTAAATAATCGTCAATGAATCCCAAAATAAAATGTCCGAGCAAAATGAACAGCGCAAGAAAAATTTCGGCGTTCCACTCCGCTTGAATCAGCGTGGCGACGACGATGCCCGCGATTAAAAATATTCCGCCCATTGTCGGGGTGCCGCTTTTTTTCTGGTGAGACTTCGGGCCTTCTTCGCGAATGCTCTGCCCGAATTTGAGCTTGTGCAAAATCGGAATGCAAATCGGCGCAAGTAGAATTACCACGCCTGCCGCGATTGCTCCCGCGATTAAAATATTCGTCATAAAAAATTCCTCAAATGATTTTTGTGAAACGTTTGACACGCGGCGACGAATTTCGGTTGCGAAAAACTTTCGGTGCGCTAATTGTTCCGCCACTTTTAAAGTGGCCGCCCGCCGCGAGTGCTCCCGCGATTAAAATATTCGTCATAAAAAATTCCTCAAATGATTTTTGTGAAACGTTTGACACGCGGCGACGAATTTCGGTTGCGAAAAACTTTCGGCGCGTCAACTGTTCCGCCACTTCTAAAGTGACCGTCATAAAATTTTTTCCTCGATTAATCTTTCGCGGTTACGTCACGTTGATTTTCGCCGATTCCGTCAGCAAGCAAATAAATCGCCATCTGATTAAGATTCACACCCTCGCGCTCAGCATTTTCCGCAAGTTTTCTGTGCAAGCTTTTTGGAATTCGCA
>CAMUZL010000112.1 GCA_947165185.1 uncultured Selenomonadales bacterium | reverse complement strand
AATTTTCGCTCAATCTCTGTCGCCAAATTTAACACCTCTTCGACAAGTCTTTTCGCTAAGGCGGCGTTTTTCCCTGCCCTTGCAGGAAATTTTTACCGTGTGGCAGAATCAACCACTGTTACCAAAAAATTTCATTTCAAAAGGAGTAAACGCATCATGTATCATATTTTGGCCGCCGACGGCATTGCAAACGAAGGCATTGAACTGCTCAAGGAAAATTTCGACGTGGAAGTTCGCGACAAAATTTCGCACGAAGAACTTTTGGAGATTATCCCGACGTTCGACGCGCTGATTGTTCGCTCCGCCTCGAAAGTTTCCGCTGACGTTTTGGAACGCGGCGTCAACTTGAAAATTATCGGGCGTGCCGGTGTCGGCGTGGACAACATTGACGTTCAGGCGGCGACGGCTCGCGGAATTATCGTCATCAATTCCCCCGACGGCAACACAATCGCGGCGACGGAACACACTTTCGCAATGATGCTTGCCGTGAGCAGAAATATTCCGCAGGCGAATCAAGTCATGCACGCGGGCGGCTGGGACAGAAAAAAATTTGTCGGCGTCGAATTGCGCAACAAAACGCTCGGCATTATCGGGCTTGGCAAAATCGGCGCGGGCGTCGCGAAACGTGCGCAGTCTTTCGACATGAAAGTTATCGCTTATGATCCGTTCGTCAGCGAAGAGCGCGCAAAATCTCTCGGCGTCACGCTCACCGAACTCAACGAACTTTTTGCGACTTCCGACTATATCACCGTGCACATGCCGTTGACGAACAAAACCCGCGACATGATTTCCCTGCCGCAGATGAAAATCATGAAACCGACCGTCAGGCTGATTAACTGCGCACGCGGCGGAATTATCAACGAAAAAGATTTGGCGACCGCGTTGACCGAAAAAATTATTGCGGGCGCGGCGATTGACGTTTTCGACGGCGAACCGCTTGCCGAAGATTCCCCGCTGAGAAATTTGCCGAACATAATTTTGACGCCGCATCTCGGTGCCTCGACCGTCGAAGCGCAAATCGGCGTTTCGGTTGACGTTGCCAAAGGAATTATCGACGCGCTGAACAATCGCCCCGTCGCGACCGCCGTCAACCTGCCGCACATTCCGTCACACGTTTTGGAAAAACTTGCGCCGTATCTCGATTTGGCGGAACGTTTGGGACGCACGATTATGGGCTTGAGTCGCGAACCGATTTCAAACGTGCAAGTCAAAATCAACGGGACAATCGCCGACATGAATTCAAGTTTGATTTCGACCGCCGTGTTGAAGGGAATTCTTTCCGCCGCGATCGATAACGTCAACCTCGTCAACGCGAATTTGCTTGCAACTGAGCGCGGAATTCATCTGTCAGAAGTAAAATCTTCGTCGGTGCGCGACTTCGCAAATTTGGTTACCGTTTCCGCGAATAAAAATGTCGTGACCGGCTCGCTTTTCGGCAATGAAGGCAGAATCGTCGAGATTAACAATTTCCGCGTCGACGTTGACCCGCACGCCCGAATTTTGATTTGCCCGCACATCAACCGCCCCGGCGTTATCGGCATGGTCGGCACGCTCCTTGCGAAGCACAAGATAAATATTTCCGGCATGAACGTCGGCAAGACCGCGATTGAAGGCACGAGCCTGATGGTTTTGACTGTCGACAATCCCATTCCGCAAGACGTGCTGAACGAAATGAAATCGCTTGACCCGATTTTCGACGTGACGCCCGTCGCCTACGAAGATGCCCGCTAAAAAATTTTTAATCGGCTTCGGAATTTTCGCGCTTGGAGCATTGATCGCGTTCTTTTTAATCGACACGTTCGGACGCGACGACAGTCCGCCGCTTGAGCCGCCGAAACCGCCCGTCAAAAAAATTCAAGTCTACCTGTCGGGGCAAGTCAAAAATATTTCCGTCGTCGAACTCGAAGACAACGGGAACTTGCGACTTGTCGACGCGGTGACTTTGGCGGGCGGCTTGACGGATTTGGCGGACACCGAGGCGATTAATCTTGCCGAGCCGATTTCAGACGGTCAACACTTCCACATTCCGACGAAAGAAATTTTTCTGCGCACGAATCAAGAAACGTCTTCAAGCCCGACAAACGGCGACAAAGTCAACATCAACACCGCCGACGCCGAAAGATTGACAACGCTCAAGGGAATCGGCCCCGCGACCGCGCAAAAAATTATCGACTACCGCGAACAAAACGGCGCGTTTAAAACCATCGACGAAATTAAAAACGTGCGCGGCATCGGCGAAAAAAAATTTGCGGCGATCAAAGACAAAATCACAACCTAAATCGTTTTCGCGAACACGTCACGATTGTTTAGCGACCGCGTCCCGTGATAAAATTGTCGTCGAAGGGAGGCGACTAAAATGACCGAACAAGAACAAATCAATGTCAACATTCAATCTCGTGTGAGTAGTCTGGAAACAAAATTTGAAGCATTCATGCGCGAAATGAGCGACTTCAAAACCGAAATGCGTCAACAAAATGAAATGCGTGCCAACGAAATTCGCGACCTGCAGAAAAAACACGATGAAGAACAAATCAAACGCGAAGCCGCACAAGCAAAGCACGATGCCGACATGAAAGCCGCGCAAGCAAAGCATGATGCCGATATTAAGGAAATGAATCAGCGATTCTACGCAAAATTCGATGCGATGGACGCCAAAATTGATTCAAAGTTCGACAAACTCAGCGACCAACTTCACACGATGACAATCACGGCAGTCGTCGGCTTCGGCGCAATAACCGTTGCAGTCGTCGGACTCGTCGTGTCAATGCTGAAATAACGTTATGGAAGAAAAAAATTTGCAGTGGTTCCCCGGCCACATGAAAAAAGCTCAGCGGCTCATACAGGAAAATTTGCGGCTCGTCGACCTGGTGATTGAACTTCTTGACGCACGAATCCCCGCAAGCAGTCAAAATCCCTTGCTCCGCGAAATTTTGGGCGACAAACCGCGCTTAATTGTGCTGAACAAATCCGACCTTGCCGACAAAAAATCTGTTGACGCGTGGTTGAAAAATTTCCGCGACGAAAATATTCCCGCCGTTGCCGTCGACGCCGTCAAAGGTACGGGGCTGAAAAGTTTAACTTCGCACGCCAAAGAACTCGCCGCGCCCAAGACAAACAAATTCGCCCGCGCAGGCGCAAAACCGCGTTCAGCTCGGCTGATGATTGTAGGCATTCCGAACGTCGGGAAATCTTCGCTGATTAATCGGCTGGCGGGTGCCAATCACGTCAAGATTGAAAATCGTCCCGGCGTCACGCGTGCAAAGCAGTGGATAAAAATTGCGGACGGGCTTGACCTGCTCGACATGCCCGGGATTTTGTGGCCGAAATTCGACGACGCCGAAGTTGCCTTGAAACTTTCGTGGACGTATGCAATCAGCGACGAAATTCATGACCTTGAGCCGACGGTTTGCAAACTTTTGGAAACGCTTGCCGAAAAGTTTCCTGCAGGTTTAATCGAACGTTACAAGCTTGAAAATTTGCCGAACGACCCGCACGAACTTTTGAATTTAATCGGACGCAAACGCGGTTGCCTCGTCAAAGGCGGCGAAATCGACACCGAAAAAGTTTTGCGGCTCGTGTTGACTGAATTCCGCGCAGGAAAATTGGGACGTGTAACTTTGGATGAAATTTAAATTGCAATGAAAAAACCCCCCGCCGTGTTGTCGAAGGGCTTTTGGATATTGAAACTGCTTTAGATAAGGTCAATTCGTGCGCAACCTTCAGCACTCGGCGGATTGATTTCAGATGCTTTGGCGTCTTTACGGGGCAACCACTTATTCCACGGATTGTAATTAACCGGAGCACCGCCTGCGATCTGTTCAAGTTCCTCGTTGCTGAGTTGTTCGAGTTGCTCGTTGATTTTCTTGAGGTTTTCTTCGCGTGTTGCCATTGTTATCAGTCTCCTTTCGGTTTTCTGCCAATTATACGGCGCGTATCAAGTTTCGTTACACGTCGACGGAAAAAATTTTTCCCTGCCTGATTTTTTGTTCGGAAGGTTACCTTCGATGAAATTTAAATTTTTGCCGGCGATTGTCGCGAACATTTCCGCCGCGTTGAGCGAAATTTTGTTGATGGCGTCCGCCGCGTGGTTAATCGCCTCCGCCGCGCTGCACCCGCCGATAAGCGCGCTGTCCGTGGGAATTACGCTCGTGCGAACTGCGGGCATTTCACGCGCCGCGCTCCGTTATGCCGACAGATTTTTTTCGCACAAAATAATTTTCGCGTTGCTCGACGAACTTCGCGAAAAACTTTTCAGACGCGCCGCAAAAATTTTCCCGCTGAAATCGGGACGCGCTCACGAGGGAGAACTTTTGCACGCGCTGACAGTTTCCGCCGACTTGCTGAAAGATTTTTTGCCGCGAGTGATTTTGCCGCTCGTGACCGCCGCGCTCGTGACAATTTTGTTGACGGGATTTTTAATTGAGCCGCTGAAAATTTTCGTGCTGACGTTGCCCGCGATTTTTTTGCTGACGATAATTTTTTCGTTGCTCGTCGAAGTCAAAGCCGCAGACGATTCGATTTATCGCGAAAAAATTTTGGACTTCACCGACGGACGCGACGAACTGAAAATTTTCGGCACGACGCCCGCAATTAAATCACTCGACGCGGCGGCAAAATCTTTCGGCGCGGAAACTTTCAAACTAACGGCACGACAAATAAATCTCGACACGGCGACAAAAATTTTCGTTGCGGCGGGATTTTTTTTTATCCTGTTGAAACTCGGCGCGGCAGTTGATAAAATCGCGTTGACGGTTTGGGCATTGATTTTTTTGGCGACAATCGAATTGTTCGCGCAAATTCCGCCTGCAATTCGCACGTGGAAAAAAATTCGCGCCGTCATCTTGCCCGAAGAAAAAAACTTGTCCCTTGTCCCTTCTCCCTTGTCCCTTAAAAGTCACGCCGTCGAAATAAAAAATTTGCGCTTCGGCTACGCGGAAAATATTTTCGACGACTTGAATTTGACGGTTGAGCGCGGCGAAATGACGGCGATTGTCGGCGAATCGGGCGCGGGCAAAACGACGTTGCTTTATCTGCTGACGAAACTTTTTGCGGCGGATTCGGGCACAATTTCTGTCGGCGGGAAAATTTCTGCGGCGACGTTCGCGAACTATATTTTTGCCGCGTCGATTCGGGCGAACTTCAAAATTTTTTGCGGCGAAATTTCCGATGAAAAAATTTCCGACGCGCTGAAAATTTGCGGGCTTGAAAATTTCGACATTGACGCGGAAATCGGATTCGACGGCGCAAAACTTTCGGGCGGAGAAAGAAATCGTCTGCAAATCGCGTTGGCATTGGCGACGGAGCCCGAAATTTTGATTCTCGACGAACCGACGGCGGGGCTTGACAAATTCCGCGCTGAAAATTTGGTTGCCGCATTGGTCGACGACTGCCGCAAAAAAAATCGCACGCTCATCGTCATCACGCACGATTCAAATTATTTTTCGGAGCTTGGACGTTTTGAACTCGTACCCCAAAAATTTTAAGCGGTCGCGAGTCAGACGTTGTAAAACTATTTTTCGGGAGGCATAAACTTGTACACCAAAAAAATTTACTTCAGCGGCGGCAAAACCTGTGAACTGCAGGAAATTTTCCGCGACGTGCCCGGCGTCGTCAATGTTTTGGTCGGCACCGTTGCCGCGAAAAATGTCCGCAGTTACGTCGAGCCGGAGCCGCAAACTGTCGAAAATATTTCCGCCATCGAAATCGAATTCAACCCGAAACGGCGCGACATATCCGTTTTGATGGACGTGCTTTTCAACGCGCTCAATCCCTACGTCGAAAATAATTTGGGCGTTTACTATTCGAGCGGCGAGGACGAGCCGCAAGTTGAATTGCACTTGAATTTTATCGCCAATCGCGGCAAAGAACCCGTCGTCTCTCGGGCGTGCATTACCGTCAATGATCCGAATATCGATAAAGTTGTCCGCAAATGTTTCGTGCGCGTCGGGCGGCTGACGAATTTTGTTGCCGCGCCCGAAGACGAACAAAATCTTTTGCAAAAACATCCCGAACTTTCCACGGATATTGACTTGACAAAGCTGAAAACTTCACTTAGATTTTAACTGAAGATTTTCCCGAAAGGAGGTGGAAACCATGCGCGAACGTTTGGAAGAGCGTCGGCGCAAACTTGGACGACAGATGCGTAATCGGAAATTATTTTGGTCATTTATCATTTGCACGCTGATAGTCGTCGGCTCGCTGGCGCACCTGGGTTTTAATTCGGACTTCACGCGAATCAAAGAAGACATCACGTCGACAGTCGCGCCCGAAAAAATTTTGCCGACACTTCAAAAACCCACGACGATAATGTTGATGGGCGTCGACGAACGCAAAGACGATGTCGGCCGCTCCGATACGCTGATGGTTTTAAATTTGTCGAAAGACTCGGCGTCGCTGTTGACAATTCCGCGTGACACGCTGGTTTATATCGAAAAACACGGCTACCAAAAAATCAACGCGGCTTATGCTTTCGGCGGCGCGAAACTTGCCCGCAAGACCGTCGAAGAATTTTTGGGCGTCGACATTGATCGCTACGTCATGATTAACAAGGCGCGCTTCGCCGAAGTCATTGACGCAATGGGCGGCGTCGATATTTACGTCGAACGCGACATGCATTACGAAGACCCCTGGGACGACGACGGCGGACTTTATATCGATTTGAAACAGGGCATTCAACATCTTGACGGACAAACCGCGATTGAATTCGTGCGTTTCCGTGACGACGAAGGTGACGTCGGGCGCGTTCGTCGGCAACAGGCTTTCATGAAGGCCTGCGCGGACAGATTGAGCGAACCGAGTATGCTGATTAAAATTCCCGAATTGTTGAGCGTTGCGGTCGATGCCGTCGAAACAGATTTGACTTCGACGGAAATGCTTGCGGCGGCCGGCTCGCTCAAAAACGCGGAGGCTGCCGGTAACATTAAAACGGGCGTCGTGCCCGGCTGGTTGCAGTACATTGACGAAATAAGTTATCTGATTCCCAACGCCGAACGACTCGGCAAAGTAATGACGAAAAATCTTGGCTTCGACGCGGACAAAAAACATTTCGAGAAATTGGCCGACGAATACACGCCCGGCAGTGACGCGGATTATTACGACGTGAATCCCAATCCCGAAAAAGATTTGCGCCTGCTGGATTCTTTGCATCGTCGCAATTTGGACTTGCCCGAAAATAAACTTTGACGGAGGGATTAATTATGCGGAAAATTTTTTCGACGACAATCGCGCTGATTATTTTGTTGGCGTCGACGGTCGCGCTTGCCAATCCGATTTCAAGCGACGGTTACTTCAAAGGCATTAAACTTTGCGGGCGCGTCAAAGTCGTCACGGCTTTCCCCGACATAAAAGTTCAGGTTGTCGACGCCTTCGCGGATTTGAAAGTCAAAAAAGTTTCCGCGT
>CAMUZL010000111.1 GCA_947165185.1 uncultured Selenomonadales bacterium | reverse complement strand
TCGAAAATTTTCAAGGAGGATTTTAACTTTTTACGGCGTCATTGTCACGCGAAAATTTTTCAGTCAAGCGACGCCAAATAATTTCACGTCTTGTGGAAAAATTTTTTTGCCGTCATATCGTCACGCGAAAATTTTTCAGTCAAGCGACGCCAAATAATTTCACGTCTTGTGGAAAAATTTTTTTGCCGCAACGCTGTCGCTCAAACCGTATCGCAAACCGAACGGCGATTGAAATTTTGCACGTCTCAAAAGTAAATTTTTCAGCCATAACAAAAACCCTCCCCGAAAGTTTCGAGGAGGATTTTATATTTTTGCCGCGACATTATCACGGAAAATTTTTCATCAGTTGCCGCTTTCCGATTGAGCTGCTTGTTCGGGAACGACGGGCGCGATTTTCGTGCGGAGCGAACGAACGCCGTCTTTGGTCTCGATAACGACGATGCCTTTAATCGGGTTGTGCGTTGCGGGATCCATTGTAATTTTGCCGGTGCCGACAACCAAATCGGTAATTTGCTCAATGTTGTCGCGAATCTTTTCGGAGTCATTGCCGCCCTTGTCGATTGCGTAAATCAACATTTTGCCGGCGTCGTAGCCGAGAGCCGCGAAGACGTTCGGTTCGTTTTTATATTCGTCTTTGTAAGCTTTGATGAACGGTTGAACTTCTGCGTCGCCCTCGAAATAGTGCGTGCAGAAAAATGTATTGTTGAGCGCGTCTTTGCCGGCGATGTCGACAACTTTGCTGTCATCCCAGCCGTCGGTGCCGAGGATTGCGGCGGTGATTCCGAGTTCGCGAGCCTGCTTGACGATTTTGCCGACTTCCTCATAGTAAGCGGGCACGAAAATAACGTCAGCATTCGCGGTTTGAATTTTTGTCAACGCGGCTTTGAAGTCTTGGTCTTTGGCGAGGAAAGCCTCTTCCATGACGACAGTGCCGCCGTCCGCCTCGAATTTCTCTTTGAAAATTTTGCCGAGACTCTTTGAGTAATCGGAACTTGAATCAATGTAAAGCACGGCTTTGTTGGCGTTCAAATCTTTGCGTGCGAATTGCGCCATAACTTCGCTCTGTTGCGGGTCAATGAAGCAAGCGCGGAAGACGTAGGGTTTGACTTTGCCGTTTTCGACCGTGACATCGGGATTCGTCGCGGCGGGGCCGATAACCGGAATTTTATTGTCGGTTGCGATCTGCGATTCGGCAATGACGTTTGCGGTGACGGCGGGGCCGACCAGCGCGACAACTTTGTCGTCGGAAATTAATTTCGTCGCCGCGTTCACGGACTCTGCCGCTTCGGATTTGGCGTCTGCCTCAACGATTTTAATTTTTTTGCCGTTAATGCCGCCCGCGTCATTGACTTCCTTAATCGCGAGTTTGAGACCGTTGTTGGCGTTCGCGCCGTATTGCGCATGGTTGCCCGTCAACTCGAAGTTTGCGCCGATTATAATTTCGTCGCCCGCAGGTTTGTCACCTTCGCCGCCTTGTGAACCGCCGCAACCGGTAAACATTGAGCACGCCAGAATTCCGCCGGCGATCATTGCGGCCAATCTGAATTTTTTCTTGCTAAAGAACACTTTAACTCAGCCTCCAAAAATTTTTATGTGACGTTTAAAACATTGCGGCAAGTATATTTAAAAGCTTGTGAAACGTCAAGGGAATTTTCAGTGTGTTACTTCAAGTCAGCGCGTTCGTTGATTTTGAAATTTTTGAATGTCACTTTTCTTTGACGGCAAAGAAAAGTAACCAAAAGAAACCGCGCCTACGCGGCGGGCGATGAAATGCGTTATCGCAATCCGAAAAGTTGTCGTGCGGCTATTTGGCCCGCTAATTTCGCATCACGCGAAATGCGCGGGCGAGGCCGTCATCCGTGACGGCCTCTTTTAAGTTCGGCGTTCGACAAAAAATTTTTTCAGCAGTTCGCGGCACTCGTCCTCAAGCACGCCCGCCGTCACCTGCAAGCGGTGATTCAGCGCGGGATTGTTCACAACGTTAAAAAGTGATTCGCACGCCCCGAATTTTGAATCCGTCACGCCGTAAACCAATCTTTTCACGCGACACAAAATCAACGCGCCCGCACACATCGCGCAGGGTTCGACGGTTGAATAAAGCGTGCAGTCCGTCAATCGCCGACGATTGAGTTTCTGACTTGCCGCCCGCAACGCCAAAATTTCCGCGTGAGCCGTCGCGTCGCCGAGCTGTTCAATTTGGTTATGTTCGCCGCAAACTAAAATGCCGCTATCGTCAATGATAACGGCACCGATTGGGATTTCGTTTTCGTTGAACGCCTGTCGCGCCTCGTCGAGCGCAAGCTTCATGAAAATTTTGTCGTCCATAACTTATCTGCTCCTTAAAACATGGTCACTTGTAGACTTTCATTCTTTGTGTCCACGTCAAGATGATTCGGACAAACCTCACGGTTTTGTCTTACTGCTTCAACGTGTCCGTTTTCGGCGTACCTACCAACGTTTGTGTAACACTCCACAGTCGCAAATTCCCGGCGAGCCACCGGTATTTATAATTTTTTAGCTGACTTGGTTTTCGTCAACACGCACATTTTAGGAGATATTCACACCGTTGTCAATATTTTATTCTACTGTTGCCTAATCCTTTATGCAAGCAAACGGTCGAGGCTCAAGCCGCTCATGTAAAAGAGCGAATGCGTTCCGCTTGAAGTAATTTCGAGTTCGTAAGCTTCGGGGATTGCGGTTTTTTTAACGGGTGTAGTTTTTTTCGGAATGTTCATTGCGCGGCGAAGTTCGTCGGCAAAACTGCCGGTCTCGTCGCGGCGTCCGCGTCCGCTGTTAAAACGGTGGCGATTGTCGTTGGTGACGCCCTTGACGCGGTCAATCCGTTCAAGTTCTTCGAGTCTGTCCAACATGGTGATCTCCTCCTTGGAAATAACTGTGTCGTGTCCTTCACCTGCAATATCGTCAAAATCAATCACCTCCTTAAATCAAAAGGAACCCTGTCGAGTACGGCAGAGTTCCTGTATTAGCTCTTAGCTTTTAGCTGACAACCTGAAAGTTTGCATTACGCGAGCGCTTCACCGAGCTTGCTGTTGACTTCGCGAGCCGCCGCAACGCTTTCGGCGAATTTGGCTTTTTCCGCTTCGGAGAATTCGACTTCGACGATTTTTTCAACGCCGTTTTTGCCGAGGATGACGGGAACGCCGATGCAAAGATCTTTTTCGCCGTATTCGCCGTCGAGATAGACGCAACAGGGAATAAGTTTTTTCGCGTCAAGAGCAATCGCTTCGACGAGAGCCGCAGCCGCTGCGCCGGGAGCATACCAAGCGGAAGTTCCCAAAAGTTTCGTGCAGGTTGCGCCGCCGACTTTGGTCGCTTCGACAGCTTTTTGAATCGCTTCGTCGCTCAAAAGTTGAGTGACGGGGATGCCGCGATAAGTTGCCAAGCTGACGAGCGGAACCATTGTCTTATCTGCGTGGCCGCCGACAACCATGCCATCAATATCGGTGGGCGTTGCGGGGTAGCCTGCTTCTTGCAGAGCCAACGCGAGATAGTAACGGAAGCGGGAGCTGTCCAACATGCCGCCTTGTCCGATAATGCGGTTGCGCGGAAGTTTCGTGTCTTTGAGCGTCAAGTAAGTCATTGCGTCCATCGGGTTCGACACGATAATCAAAATCGCGTCGGGCGAATTCGCAAGAATTTGGTCGACAACGCTTTTGACGATTTTTGCATTGGTGCCGATGAGTTGTTCGCGAGTCATGCCGGGCTTGCGGGGAATGCCGCTGGTGACAACGACGACTTGCGAGCCTGCCGTCGCCGCATAATCGTTCGTCACACCTTTAACCGTCGTGTCAAAGTTGAGCATGTGCGCCGTCTGCATGATGTCCATCGCTTTGCCTTCGGAAAAACCTTCTTTGATGTCGATAAGAACGACTTCACTTGCAAAACCTTTTGTTGCCAGAACGTTCGCAACGGTCGCGCCCACGTTGCCGGAACCGACTACAGTAACTTTCATTTAAAAATTCCTCCTCAAAAGATTGGTCGTAATTATTGTAGCATAACGCTTGACGATTTACCACAGTCACGCGAAAAAATTTTCACTCGTCGACTTGCGAAAATTCGTCCTTGCCGACGCCGCACAACGGGCAGAGAAAATCTTCGGGCAAATCTTCAAACTTCGTGCCCGGCTCAATGTCGTTGTCGGGGTCGCCGAGTTCTTCGTCGTACTCCCAACCGCAGACGTTGCAAACCCATTTCATATCAAAAACCTCCTCGAATTTTGTTTGCGCAGATTATAACACGCGGCTATGATTTTTCAATCGGCGCGGGAAATTTTTGATGACCGCAAAAGTTGGTTCGCGGCGACAACATTTAATTGATGATAACGTTGCGGCGCGAAACTGTTTGGTTACTTTTTAAAAGTAACCGCGGGAAATTTTTGCAAGCTGTAAAAAAAATGAACGCCGTCTTGAATTTCGACGACGTGTGTTTTATAATTTGTTTTGCTTGTCGCCTTGCGGCGAAGGGCGGTTTCAATCTCCAAAGCCCCCAGAAAGGGGGGTGGACGAAATGCGTGTGATTACGTTCGTTATCCGCGTGACATTGCTTACCGGAGTGATTTTGCTCCTGCTCAGCAATACAGCCGCCTAAGCTCTGACCAGCATAGCGGCTGAACTCTAATTGTACCAGCTTCAACGTTATACATGAGGGGCTAAACCGCCTTCAAGCATCTTGCCTCGCAAGGACGCGGGGCATTTTTGTTTGTGTGGAAATTATAATCTGCGCGGAAAATTTTTGCAAGCCGTCACCGCGAATAAATTTGGTTCGCGGCGACAACATTGGAATGATTTGGAGTTGCGGCGCGAAACTGTTTGGTTACTTTTTAAAAGTAACCGCGGGGAATTTTTGCAAGCAGTCATTGCCGATAAATTTGGTCGAAAGTCGCGCCGTCGGCAAAATGATCGTTGTGCGCTTTGACCCAGCCGCCGAACGCCTCGTCAATCGTGAACAATTCCAGCGGCTTGAACACGTCGGCATATTTCGCCAAAATATTTTCGTTACGCGGGCGATAAAAATTTTTCGCGGCAATTTCCTGACCTTCGGGCGAATAAAGCCGATTCAGATATTCGACGGCAATTTTTCGCGTGCCCTTCGCGTCAACGTTTTTGTCGACAATCGCAACGGAAGGTTCCGCCAGAATGCTCAAACTCGGCGTGACAATTTCGTATTCGTTCGGCGAATCTTTCACGGCACGTAAAGCTTCGTTTTCCCACGCGATTAAAACGTCACCTTCGCCGTTTTGAACGAAACGCATCGTCGAGCCGCGTGCCCCGTCGTCGAGCGGCGCGGCGTTTTCGTAAAGTTTCGTCATGAAGTCGCGGATTTTATTTTCGTCGCCGTCAAATTTTCTGCGGGCGAATTCCCACGCGGCAAGATAATTCCACTGCGCACCGCCTGAAGTTTTCGGGTTCGGCGTAACATTTTTTACGTCGGGGCGAATCAAATCGTCCCAGTCGCGAATATTTTTCGGATTGCCTTTGCGGACAAGAAAAACAATCGTCGAAGTGTACGGCGAAGAATTGTCGGGGAATTCTCTTCGCCAGCCGCCGCGAATCAGCCCCGCATTTTTTATTTGCGTCACGTCGTAAGCCAGCGCAAGGGTGACGACATCCGCGTCAAGTTGCCCGTCGATAACTGCGCGAGATTGTTTGCCGCTGCCGCCGTGCGATTGATTGAGAATAATTTTTTCGTTGCCGAAATCGTTCATCCAATACTCCAAAAAATTTTCGTTGTATTCGGCGTAAAGTTCGCGTGTCGGGTCGTAGGAGACGTTGAGAAATTCTTTCGGCGCGGAATTTTTTTCGCTGCCGCAACCGCTCAAAGTCACCGCAAAAAAAATTATCCACGCCGCGAAAAATTTTTTCATCATGTAAATCAACTCCTGCGTCGACGAAATTTGCCGCGTCCGAAAAAAATCCTGCCGCAAATTTTGACGGTACATGTTATAACAGAAAAAATTTGAGTTACGACAACGCCACGGCGCGATAATTGTTCATCAAATTTTTAAAAGTTCCAAGGACAAAATTTGGTTCGCGGCGATAACGTTGAAACGATTTGGAGTTGCGGCGCGAAACTGTTCCGCCACTTTCAAAGTGGCCGACGAAATTTGCCGCGTCCGAAAAAAATCCTGCCGCAAATTTTGACGGTACATGTTATAATCAGGAAAATTTTCGAGTCACAAAATTCAAACTCAAAAAATCTTCGGAGGTGATTCACCATGAAAATTCAAGGCGCGGTCATCATCGAACAAGGCGTCACTTTCGCGATAGTTGTCGTCAATCGCACGGTGACAAATTACACTTCGCGGGCGATTCGCGTGCGCAATCAGCTTTCGCAATTCTTCCGCAACATGCCGATAATTTTAATGTCGCAGGACTCCAACGGCACACCGCATTATTACGGCCGGCGGGACATCGTGGAATTTTTGCGTTCGATTCGCCTTGACCAAATTCCGTGGAAAGAATTCTACATCTATTGAGAGGTGCATCATGAAAAAAATTTTGTTGCACATGTGTTGCGCACCGTGCGCGTGCTATCCCGTCAAAAAGTTGCGCGAAGAAGGTTTCGAGCCGGTCGGATATTTTTTTAATCCGAACATTCACCCGCACGAGGAATGGAAACGTCGCTTGCATACTGCGCGGGAATTCGCCGAAAAAGTCGGCATTGATTTTTTCGCGGACAATCATTACCGCCTGCGCGAATTTTTGACGAGAACTTTCCCCGTGGTCGACGGAATTGATTCGACGCATTTCACGGACGGATTTCATAAGCGTTGCGGAATTTGTTACGCGTGGCGATTGAACGAGACCGCACGCTTTGCCGCCGAAAATAATTTTGAATATTTCACGTCGTCATTGTTTTACAGTCGCCACCAAAATCACGGGCTGGTGAAAAAATTCGCCGAACATTACGCGGAACGCTTTGACTTGAAATTTTTTTACGAAGATTTTCGCGACGGCTGGCAAGAAGGAATTGATTTGAGTTTGGAGCTGGGACTTTATCGGCAAAATTATTGCGGATGCATTTTCAGCGAAGAAGAACGTTTCAGTAACGACGTGCGCAGGCAACGCAAAAAATATTTTCACGAACAAAAAAAGCATCGGGAAATAATTCATTCGCTTGACGGGTGTGACACAACATCCATTTGAGTGCAAAAAATTTTTCCGCGAAAAAAACCGTCAGCCAAAATTTCGACTGACGGTCTGTTTTTATGCGTTCAAAAATTATTTTTCGGCTTGAGCGGCTTTGTGCTCCTCGATAATTTTTTCGGCGAGCTTGTCGGGCATCGTTTCGTAACGAGCGAATTTCACCGAGTAGGAGGCGCGCCCTTGAGTTTGCGAGCGCAAATCTGTCGCGTACTTGTAAAGTTCGCTGGACGGAA
>CAMUZL010000110.1 GCA_947165185.1 uncultured Selenomonadales bacterium | reverse complement strand
CCGAAATAAATTTCAATGCCAAACTTGTCGACGCCTCGAAACTCGGCGCGGATTACTGGAAAAATATTCTCGGCTTGCGCACGGTGACGCCGTGGCAAATCGCCTTCGTCACAAGCACGCAACAGACGGTTGACGGGAAAACTTTTTCTTTTGACGCGGCGGAATTCACTTCCGAAAATTATCTTGCGCAGATGATTCAAAACGGCCGAACGCTCACGCCGTTTGACATGGAAATTTTGGCGGACACGGAAATTTCTGCGGACGAAGTTTCAAGCTTCCTGCAAGAAAATTCTCCGACGGACGACGCGGCTTTGTCTTACGTGACGATTGGTCGAAATTTGGGCGCGAAACGTGACGACGCGATTAACGGCTGGTATGTCGACGCCGAAACGATTTTGCCGACGAACGAACAAGCGGCGGATTTTGTCGGTGCGCTCCGTTTGGAATTGGCGCGTTCGCTCGGCGTGCAAGTTTTGCTTGACGGCACGAAGTTTGCGGAAAATATTTCAGATCCGAACGCGTGGACTTTGCATTTGGTCGACGGGAACGGAAATTACGCTTCCGAAGGTAAAAAAATCGTCACAAGCGCGGGACTCGGCAACCGTGACGCGGCGGATTTTTTTGTTGCGGACAAGACAATTTATTTCGTCGGCGACAACGTTTCGGAAGTTTTGAACGGCGCGACTTTCGACGGAGTGAGCGGCATTCCGATTAACGCTTGGGACAACGAAAATTTTGACGGCGTGCAGACTTTAATTCCCGGCTTGATGACTGCCTTGCCGTATAAAAATTATTCGACGTTCACGGAATTGGAACTTGCCGCCCTGCAAGATATCGGCTACGACATCGACAGGAAAAAATTCTACGGGCTTTCGATTTACAAAAACGGCGCGACAATCGACAACACGAACAATTTTACAAGCGACGAAGATTTGGCTGTCGGCTTGCACATTTTCGGCGCGAAAAATACCGTCAATCAGAGCGGCGATATTAATTTGACGGGCACGGGCGCAGTCGGAATTCGCGTTGACGGCGAAAAAAATAATTTGACGATTCCCGCAGGCACGGAAATTTCTTCAAGCGGACTGCGCGGCAAAGGTCTGCTTGTTTCCTACGGGCGCGAACACAATTTGACGGTCGACGGAAATATTTTCGCGACGGGCGAAGGCGGCAACGCTGTCGAATTTAATTTCGGCTCAAACGCTCTCGGCGCGGGCGGCGAATATCGCGGCTCGTATCTGCGTTATCTTCGTTACGTCAACGCAAGCGGCACAATCGTCAACGCGGAAAATCTTCCGCTCACAATGACGGACGGTTTTAATTATTCGCCGGACGAACTTAACGGCGCGTTGGTCAACGACTTCAATCTTTCGGGAAAAATTCAAGGCTCCAAAAACGCAATTTACATCGGCAAAAATGCGTTCGTCAGAAATATCAACATCAATTCGGGCGCGGAAATTATCGGCGACATAACCAGCGACTGGAAAAATTTCACGGCGGCGGACGGCTTTTCAACCGCGCCCGTCGAAATTCAATACGACGGCAAAAGTTACGACGCGGAAAAATATATTCCCGACTTGGCGACGAATTTGAATTTCAACGCTGATTTGAGTTACGACGGAAACATCAACGGCGCGAACAATATCCGAATGAACGTCAATGAAGGCACGCTGAACTTTTCCGGCTCGGCGAACATTTTGAGCGTCGAAGTAATGGGCGGCGCGAAACTTTTCGGCGGGACGTTCACGCTCAACAATATGCGTTTCGACATTGCCGACGGTTTTACGGACTCGTTGACGGGAAAATTCGTCAACCACGGCACAATCGGCGCGGGCTCCCCGAATACGAATTTGGTCATCAACGGCGATTTGCTTTCCGACGGCGTTTTACAAAGAGTTTCGGGCGGCACGGGCGGAAAAATTATCGTCAACGGCAACGCGTACATCAACGGCTCCACGATAACGACGGATAGCCTGCTGCCCAACGAGACCGAAACTGTTTTGGTTGCGAATTCAATCACGGGCAACATTGCCAATCCCGTCGGCTCGCCCGTGAAACTTTCCGCTTTGCTCAGAGCGACGGGCGCGATTGTCGGCAACACCGTCACTGTCACCACTTACGAAGAAACGACTTCACTGCCCGACTTGAACGGCGAAGAGAGTCAAACTTTGGACGCGATGAACAACATGTTTGACAATCTTTCGGGCGACAGTCAGCAAACCGAAATGACGACGTTTTTTAATTTGGACGAACCGTCGACTGTGCAGACGCTGAACGAAATAGGCTCGAATGATTCCGCGCAGATTATGAGCGTTGCGCAACAGAGCACCGCCGTCGACCACATGGTTTCCGACCGAATCAATAAAGTTTTTTCGCCGGACTTCACGCCGGATATGGATTTCGGTCACGATATGGATTTCGGACGCGATATTGACTTCACGGCCAATCACGCGGAATTCAACGGCGATTATGTCGACGTGAATATCAGCCCGAATAATTTTGCGGACGGTGATTCGGACGCGCCGCCCGTCAAAGTAAAAGTCAAAGTTCCGCGTCGGCGCAGTGAAAATAATTTCTGGCTCAACTACATGAAAAATTGGGGCTCGCTCAACGGCGGCGGCACGGATTATCACGGCTCGGTTATCGTCGGCGGCTACGACAGAGCTTTCGGCAAGCACGTTCGCGCAGGAATTTTCGCCACTTACGGGACAATCGGTTACAGCGCAAAATCTTCGCGGGCGACGGTTTACGATACGCGAATCGGACTTTACGCCGGCTATCACAATAAGCAAAGCGACGTTTATCTTTATCTCAACGGCGGACTGTTGCGCAACTCCCTGCATCGCGGACTTTCGGCTTTGGGTTTGGCGACGAATGCGAATTACAAAAGCCACATCGTTGAAATCGGCGGCGAATACAAATACGATTTGACGCCGAAAAAAATTTGGCACGTCAGCCCGTATGTAAATTTCCAGGCTTCGCATTTGAAACAAAACGGCTATCAGGAACACGGCGCGGGAATTTACAATCAGCACATCGACAGCGGCTCCAACACGTATTTTGCGGCGCAGGCCGGTTTGGATTTCAAACGTTATTACAAGCGCGGAATGTTCGGCTTCCGTTTCGGCGTCAAGCACGGCTTCACGGGCGTTGATCCCGATTTGACAATCAGATACGAAGGCGACGCCTCCAACAGTTACCGCTTGCGCAACGACCGCGACAAAACGCATTTCGTCTTCAGTCTGCGCGGCGAAAACGAATTTGCACGCGGCTGGTCAATCGGCGGCGAAACGGAATTCCAAGTCAGCAAGAACGATCGCGACGTTACGGCTTCGATTATTTTGCGTCGAATTTGGTAACCTTATTCCCGACAAGGAGGCTTTTAAATGGCAGACCCGGCAAAAATTTTTATCGTCGAGGACGAAAAACCGATAGCGCGACTGTTGCAGTTGACGCTTGAACGCGAAGGCTTCAAAACCGCAAGGGAACCGAACGGGCGACGCGCTTACGAACGAATTCTTCAGGAAAAATACGACCTTGTTTTGTTGGACGTGATGTTGCCCGAAATGGACGGCATGGAAATTTGCAAACGCGTGCGCGAAGTTTCGGACGTGCCGATAATCATGCTGACCGCCCGCGACGAAGTTCGCGACAAAGTCGAAGGGCTTGACCTCGGCGCGGATGATTACATGACGAAACCTTTTGCCGCCGAAGAACTTTTGGCGCGAATTCGCGGCGTACTTCGTCGACACACAGAACGCGTGCGCGAGGCGGAAGATACCCGCTACGTCGTCAAAAACATGATTATTTATCCCGAACGCTACGAAGTCACCGTTAAAGGCGAACACGTCGAGTTGACGCACAAAGAATACGAACTGTTAAAATATCTCGTCGAAAACAAACGCAACGTTTTGAGCCGCGACCAAATTTTACAGACGGTTTGGGGCTACGATTACATCGGCGATACAAATGTCGTCGACGTTTACATCAGCTATCTGCGTTCAAAAATCGACGACCGCTTCGGCGAAAAATATATCTACACGACCAGAGGCGTCGGTTATGCGATTAAAGATTAGTTCCGTGCGGCGACAAGCTCAAGAAACTTATCTGCGTCAACAAAGATTCGTCAACGACGTAAGCCACGAACTGCGCACGCCGTTGACGATAATTCGCGGCTACGTCGACTTGTTGGAGGCTTGCGGAGCGGACGACCCCGAAATTTTTAAAGAGGCCGTGACGTCGATAAAAAATTCCGCGCAGAACATGCAAAATCTCGTGGAAAGTTTGCTGTTCCTTGCCCGCGCCGACCAGGGCGACCAACCGTTGACGAAAGTGCCCGTCGATTTGGATGAGCTGATAAAACGTTTTGTCGAAGACCGAGGTTCGCCGCGTGTGCAAATCGCAAAATTAATGCCGTGCAAAATCTTCGGCGACGCGGAGTTTCTGAAAAAAATGCTGACTGCCTTTCTGGATAACGCGTTGCGTTACAGCCCGCCCGATTCGCCCGTAAAAATTTTGTTGACGACCGAAAATAAATTCGCGACGTTGAAATTCGTCGACAAAGGCATCGGCATTTCCAAAGAAGATTGCGAAAAAATTTTCGACAGGTTTTATCGCACGGACAAAGCGCGCACGAAAGTTGACGGTTGCGAAAATTCCGTCGGGCTGGGGCTTGCCGTCGCGAAATGGATTGCCGACCGACACGACATCGAAATTGACGTGCGCAGCAAACCCGGCGAAGGCTCGACTTTCACGTTGAAGATACCGACAATTTAAAAGACCCGCTCACGAAGCGGGCTTTTTTGTTTGCGGAAAATTTTTGTGATGATTATTTTTTCAACGCGCTAAAAAAGTTCGCGATAAATTTTTTCGTCGCGCTCTGTGAAGACGTTAAAAATAATTTCAAGCGTATTCGTCGCCAAAAATTTTTTCACGGTCGCAACGGCAATTTCGGCGGCGCGTTTCGGCGGGAAGTGAAATTCGCCCGTGGAAATGCAACAGAACGCGACACTTGCAAGATTTTTTTCGGCGGCAAGTTTCAAACAGGATTCGTAACACGCGGCAAGCAAATTTTCTTCGGCGGCATTCGGTTGACGTTCGGGCGGAATAATCGGCCCGACGGTGTGCAAAACAAATTTACTCGGCAGATTGAACGCGGGAGTAATTTTCGCGCAACCCGTCGGCTCGTCGTAACCCTGCGCGGACATAATTTCGTTACAGACGTTGCGAAGTTGCAGACCGGCGGCGGAGTGAATCGCGTTGTCAATGCAAGCGTGAAGCGGCACGAAACAGCCCAAAAGTTTTTCGTTCGCGGCGTTGACAATCGCATCGACTTCAAGACGCGTGATGTCCCCGCGCCAAAGTTTTATGTGTTTGTCGACATTCGGAATGTCGGAAATTTTTACAATTCCGCGTTCGCGAACTTCCGCCGACAACAATTCGTCCTGCAGTCGCAAAAAATTTTCGTCAAGCTCACACGGCGGACAAATATTCATCAACGCCCGAAAAAGTTTCCGTTGCGCTGCGAAGTCTTCGGGCACATCTTCGGCGTCGACTTGCAACAAGTTCAGCAAATACGCGTTCAAATTTTTGACAAGTTCAAAGCGATTCATAAAATTTCCTCCACAAAATTGTTGTTGAATTCGGCGGCGCAAAAAAATATAATTTCGACAAGATTATAAGCGAGGTTGTTGCCATGAAAAAAATTCTTTCGTTGACGTTCGCGGCAATAATTTTTGTCGTCGCGTCAAATGTGGTTTACGCCAATCCCTATATCGACATTAAAGCGCGGGTGGAGTTTCGCCCCGACGAAAATCAGCTTGACATCGTCGCGAATTTCACGAACACCGGCGACAAAGCGGCGGACGTTCAGGGCATTTCGATTTTTTTCATCAACGTTTATGACGGCGGCGGCAACGTGATTTTCGCCAGCAAGATGATGAAAACCAACGACGATTATTTTCCGAAGTTTCACATTGAGCCGAATCAGACCGTCGAAAATGTTCGGCTGACTTTCTACAACGTTTCGGGCGCGTATTGCGGCGACATGCTCGCTCACCCCGACAATTATTCGCAGTACAGCTACCCGATTGATTGGGATTGGGAAGTCCGCTATTACTGAAAATTTTCCTCGTCAACACGGGGAATTTTTTTTGCGTCAAAAATTTTCAAGCGTGCGGGAATTTTTTTGTCACAGACTTTCAAGCACGCGGGCAATGTCGGCGTCGATAATCAAACTTTGCGCGGCAATCGGGTCGGGCACGAACGCTTCGCCGAAATTTATGCAGACGTAACAGGCTTTCGGATTTTGAGCCGTGAATTTCCAAAACGGATATTTGATTATGCCGGGCGTGTTGCCGCCGACGCCCAGTTCCAAAAAAACAATGTCGCCCGCCGCGTGCAGTTTCAAAAATTTTTCGTAACGATAAGCCGCCGCGTGCCAGCCGGAATCTTCGACAAATTTATCGTCACTGCGCAAGTTCAACGTCATCGGCTCGCCGCATTTCGGACAGCGCGGAATGAGTTCACTCGGCACGCGCAGATTTTTTTCGGCAGCAATCATTTCGCGAACAATTTTTTCGTTGTCGTAAGTTTTTTTGTGACACGGCACGGAACATTGAAATAAACCGTAATCGCCCTGCGTGTAAAAAAGTCGCGTCTTGTCGAAGCCGTTGAGCTGAAACGCATGATCGACGTTTGTGGTAAGCACGAAATAATTTTTGTCGCGCACAACCTCCAGCAGTTTCCGATAAGTCGGATTGGGCGGCAAGTCGTAGCGATTGACGAAAATATTTCTGCACCAAAAGCCCCAAAATTCTTCGGGCGTGGCGTAGGGATAAAATCCGCCGTCGTACATGTTTTGAAAACCGTAAGCCGCCGCGAAATCCGCGAAATGTTTTCGGAAACGTTCGCCCGCGTAAGTGTAGCCCGCCGCCGTCGAAAGCCCCGCGCCCGCACCGATTAAAATATTTTCCGCGTCGTGCAGAATTTTTTTCAGCTCAGAAATTTTTTTCACAGTCAAAACCTCCGTAAAATCAATGTGGAATTTGTAATTGGAAATGTGAAATGATTTCGCGTCAATAATTTCTAACTCCCGATTGCAGTTCAACCGCCGCCGATTTTATCACAACCAAAATAAAAATTGCATTGCCTTGCGCGAAATGCTAAAATGCCTCAAGCGTTGAAAGTTCGGACAAAAATTCACTGCAAAGGAGGAGACTATATTTGAGGATCGACCGAGGCGAAAACAAGCTAAAAATTATTCCGCTGGGCGGTCTGGGTGAAATCGGCAAAAACATGACAATCATTCGTTACGGAGACGAAATGATTATGATTGACGCGGGACTGATGTTCCCCGAAAACGACATGCTCGGCGTTGATTTGGTTATCCCCGATATTTCTTACGTAATCGAAAACA
>CAMUZL010000109.1 GCA_947165185.1 uncultured Selenomonadales bacterium | reverse complement strand
GAAGGGTAATCATGTTCAAAAAATTTTTTGGCGACATAAAAAAAGCCGTCGGCAGTGACGACAATCAAAAATCACACCAAGACTCGGACATTGAACGCGAAATCGCCGCGCTGTATTCGATTTTGGTCGACGTGATGGGCTCGGACAGATTGGTCTTGCAAGCCGGCAAAATGGACGCGCTCCGTTATATGCGTTCGGCTGACCCGTGCGAAAGACTTTTGGCGTTGCGGCGAATCATCGAAGAAAATCCCACGCTGTATCCGCCGCCGAAAAAATCCGAACTGCAACAACAAATTGTCGCTTTGTCCGAACACATTGCCGACATAATGGCGCGCCGACAGCTTGAAGACAAAATCGAACGCAAAATCACCGAGAAACTCGAAAAGGAACATCAAGAGTACGTCAAAGATATTCGGATGCAAATTCTCAAAGAAGAAAAGCCCGACGCCGAATCGCCGCACGACGTGAAAAAGCGCGTGGAACTGCAGGAACTTGACGAAATTCATTTGACGCAATCGGTTATGGAACTTTTGCGGCCGCAGTCGCTGGAAGAAATTGTCGGGCAGGAGCGTGCGGTTAAATCTCTGCGTTCAAAACTCGCGTCGCCGTATCCGCAACATTTGATTTTGTACGGCCCGCCCGGTGTCGGCAAAACAACTGCGGCGCGTTTGGTTTTGGAAGCCGTTCGCGGAACTGCGTTAAGCCCGTTCAAAAAATCTGCGCCGTTCGTCGAAACGGACGGGACAACACTGCGTTGGGATCCGCGTGACGTGACGAATCCGCTTTTGGGCTCCGTGCACGACCCGATTTATCAGGGCGCACAACGTCAACTTGCCGAAAGCGGCGTGCCCGAACCGAAACCCGGACTCGTGACGGACGCGCACGGCGGAATTTTATTCATCGACGAAATCGGCGAAATGGATTTGATGTTGCAGAATAAATTGCTGAAAGTTTTGGAGGACAAGCGCGTTTTCTTCGAGTCGAGTTATTACGACCCCGCCGACGAAAGAGTTCCGCCTTACGTCAAAATGCTGTTCGAGAAAGGTGCGCCCGCCGATTTTGTTTTGATTGGTGCGACGACTCGCGACGCCTCGTCGATAAATCCCGCGTTGCGTTCGCGCTGTGCAGAAATTTATTTTGAGCCGTTGACGCCCGCTCATATCGTCGAAATTGTCAAAAACGCCGCCCGAAAACTCAACGTTGATTTGGACGACGAAATTGCCGAAAAAATTTCCGAATACACAATCGAAGGACGCAAGGCGATTAACATTTTGGCGGACGCGTACAGTTTGGCACTGGAGCGCGACGAACACGAGACTTTGAATATCGACCGCCCGATTAAAATTTCCAAACAGGATATTTACGAAGTCGCGCAGGTCAGTCGCCTCTATCAATTCGTGACGAAAAAAGCCTCAAGCCGTGCGACGGTCGGACACATTTTCGGACTCGGCGTCAGCGGGTTTGTCGGCTCCGTCATCGAAATTGAGGCCGTAGTTTTCCCCGCCGCCGAAAAAGGCAAAGGCACGATTCGATTCAACGAAACCGCCGGCTCAATGGCGAAGGATTCGGTTTTCAATGCGGCAAGTGTTCTGCGTGCGACGACGGGCAAAGACATTCACGATTTCGACGTTCACATAAACGTTATCGGCGGCGGCAACATTGACGGCCCCAGCGCGGGCACGGCGATTTTGACGGCTCTGGTAAGCGCGGTCACCGGCAAAAAAATTCGTCAGGACGCGGCAGTCACGGGCGAAATTTCCCTGCAAGGCAAAGTTCGTCCCGTCGGCGGCGTCTTTGAAAAAGCTTACGGCGCGAAACAGGCGGGCATCAAAACTTTAATCATCCCGAAAGAAAACGCCAAAGATATTCCGCTCGGACATTTGGGCTTGAATATTTTTGCTGTCGAGACGGCGCAGGAAGCTTTCGACAAACTTTTGACGGACGACGACGAACCTGCGGAACTTGCCGCGCCCGAAATTAAAACTCAACCCGCCGAAGAAATTCAGCCCGTTGAAGAGTCGCCCGAAGAAATTCAACCTGCCGAAGAAATTTCCGACGACAAGCCGAAACCTGCGCGGCGAAAAATTTCTGTACGCAAAAAGCGAATTGCGCGCCCGAAAGACTTGCAGATTAGAAAAATTTCTTCAACGACGGTGACGCCCGAAGAATTGGAAATGCTGACGCGCACGGACGATAACGCCACGCCGCCTGAAAAATAATTTGCAGAAAAAAAGTTGCCCGAAAAGTTTTGGACAACTTTTTTTTCCGTAGTAGCTTCGCCGCATTTAAATTTGCAGGCTACGTGCAGGCTACGAATTAAATTCACTTAAAACTTTTGTAAACGGAAATCGCGCCGCGTCGAAAAAAATCCGTCACTCCCATCCGAACGTTGAACGAAACTTTTAATCTTCAGCTAATGACAAACCACGGCGAAGTTTGTACAATCACTACAACTTGAAGATTGAAAACAAAGTCGACAGAAGGAGTGAGTTCAAATGTTGTTGATTCTGGCACTGATTGGACTGGCTCTCGATCTTCCGCATGAAGTCGTTGGCGGGCTGTTGGCAATGTTTTTTCTGCGAGAATTCGCATGAATCATCAAAGGAAGTGGCACACCTTGAAAACATTTTTGCGGGCAAACGCACTTCCCCCGCCCGAACGGTAAATTAAATTTCCTTCAGCAAATAGCGAAACAGCGGGAAGTCAGCCAAAGCCGGCTTTCCGTTTTTCGACGTTTTGGGGGACGCGTTAAAATGAAAAAAATCGCCAAACTTTCAGCGATAATCTCGGTCGTTACAATCATTAACTTTTTCGCGGTTGAAGCTCACGCGGCAGATTTGAGCGTCGACGGAAAAATTTTCGTCGAACAAAGAAGCGTCGTGCCGCCGAGACTTCGCCGCCCGTTTATCCCGCCGATAAACATGGGTCGCCGCGAACAAAAGCCCGCGAAAGTTTGGCCGTCACGAGTGCCCGTGAGACCGACGCCGCGTTATCTCCCAAGCAAACCGACACCAAGTCGCGACAATCGCGGAAGATTTGTCCCGCGTGCGCCGCGCAGATAGAAATTTTCCACAAGGAATGAATTCCGATGAGAAGGTTAGCGAAAAATTTAATATTGGCAGCGGCGGTTGTCAGCGCAATATTTATCGTTGACCTCTCGAACGCCGAAGCCTCAAACTTTAACGAAAAAATTTCGGAACAATCATTGACGATTTGTCCCGAATTCGATTGCAGATATTTAGATTTTTGGTCGAAGTTTCGCGATACGGTGATGCCCGATCCGGACGAGCCGCAAAATAACAATCCGCCAAAAAAAGATGACGAGCCCGAAGTCGACGAACCGAAGCCCGCGAAACCGCCAAAAGTTGTGACGCCCAAACCCGCGCCACCGCCCAAAGTCGTAACGCCGAAACCCGCGGATTAATTTCGCGGCGGCACGTCTTTAATCTCGAAATCGCGCTGAACTGTACCGTAACCGTCAACAACCGAAAGATAATAGAACGCTTTTTTCCGATAATCGGCGACAGCACCGTTGCCGGTTTTTTCTTTGTACTTGAGCGTGTTTTCGGCGTGCGCGGACGTGAAGCCGAACAAAATTTTCAGCGGCAAAAGTTTTCCGTGGCGCGGGATAATCGAATCGTCGACGATGTTGAGCGGATACCAATCGCCGTCGACTTGCACGAGCAAAAGCGGCGCGACATTTCCGACAAAAGTTCCTTCGGGCGGCATTGCAAGCGGATAATCGCCGTCGGGCAGCGCGAAAAGTTTTCCGTCACGAATGCAACTGATTCTTTCGGACGGGAAAATTTCTTCGTGCCAACTGGGCGGCGTGTCAGATTTCGGATAAAGCACAATCGCGAAAGCCAGCGTAAAAAAAACTGCCGCCGCTATGAAATAAAATTTCCGCGAGAATTTCCGGAACTGCGCGGTCTCCTCGTCCAAAAGTTTTTGAAGTTCTTTCAGTTCGTTCATAGTTGCAAGGGGAAATTCGGGCGGTTTGAATGTTCGGTGATGTCTTTGATGATATCTTTTTCGGGCTTGCCCAAAACCCAACCGAGTGCTTTAATTTCGGCGTGGACGGCAACTTTTTGTTCGCGCACGTCGCCGGACATGAAACAAATTTTTTTGTAATTCTCCAGCGTGAGATTGTATTTGGCGGTGATTTCCTGCACGGAACGTAATTTGTTCGGCGGGTTGTTGTAACTTTCGACGAGTTTCAAAACGTCTTCAACGGATTGTTTGGCCATAAAAATTCCTCCCCAAAAAATTTTATGCGAGGTGTCTGCAAATGAAAATCCTACAAGCTTGCGAATCGGATTTAAAAGAAATTCTTTCGTTGCAATACGCGGCTTACCGAAGCGAAGCCGAACTTTTGAACAAGCCCGACATTCCGCCGCTGACACAAACTTTAGCCGACTTGCAAGCCGAATTTGACAAACAAATTTTTCTTAAGACCGTCGACAACACGGGCAAAATCGTCGGCTCCGTGCGTTTTTTTTCGGAAGGCGATACGGTTTATGTCGGCAAGCTGATCGTTCATCCCGAATTTCAGAATCGCGGTATCGGGACGAATTTGTTGCTTGAAGTCGAAAAAATTTTTCCGAACAAGCGATACGAACTTTTCACGAGCAACAAGAGCCGCAAAAACATTTCGCTGTACGAGCGGTTGGGTTACAAAATTTTCGCCGAAAAAATCATTGCGAAAGATTTGACGTTTGTTTATCTCGAAAAGCGTTAATCATTGACGCGCCGCCGACTCAGCCAAACGAAAATTATCAGCGCGACGGTGAACGCCACGACGCTTGTAACCTGCGCGGATTTCAAAACGCCGAAAATTTGTTGAGTGTAGTCGCCGCGAAGAAATTCCAAAAAAAATCTTGCCGCCGCGTACAACATGACGTACAGCGCGAAACATTGACCTTTGACGTAATTGGTGCAACGGAAAATTAACAGCAACGCGAAAATCACAATGTCGAGCTGACACTCCCAAACTTCGGCGGGGAACAGCGGTTGCGTTCCGTATGTTCGATAAGCAAGCGTCGTATCGGGATAAATTATTCCGAAGTTGCCGCCCGTCGGTGCGCCGAAGGCGTCGCCGTTCAAAAGATTTGCGCAACGACCCAAAGCTTGACCGAGTACGATAGCCGGCGACAAAATGTCCGCCAGATGAATCACGTCAAGATTTTTCGTGCGAGCGTAAATAGCGCCGGCCGTCACGCCCAAAATAATTCCGCCTTGGACGGCCATTCCGCCTTGCCACACGTTCAAAATTTCGTCGAGATGATTTTGGTAATAATCCCAGTCGAAAAAAAATACGTCCCAAAGTCGTGCGCCCAACAGTCCGAAAAAGCCGCCGATTAAGCCCGTGTCGACGATAAATTTTTCGTAGCCGCGCCCGTCGAATTTCGCCATGAAATATCCGACGCCCGTCGCCAAAAAAATTGCCACGCTCAACACCGCGCCATAGGAACGAATCGGGAAGTCGCCGACGTAAAATAAAATTTGATGCACGAGTTGCCTCCGTTGTCAGCTTTTAGCTTTAAGCTTTAAGCTTTTAGGATTGAAATTTTTGGCTAAAAGCTAAAAGCTCCACGGCTGAAAGCTTTTCGTCGATTATATCAGCTGGTCGAAATTTTTTAAAGGAATTTTAAACGACGCGTCGAAGTCAAAATCCGCAAGCAGTCTTAACTTGATAATTGAACTTGAATTTTTTTCGTGGAGGGATGGAGTTGGCATTTTTTTTGATAGTGCCTTCCGTCATGATAGTCAGCGTCCTGTTCGTTCACGCGCTGGCAAATCGAATGGGATTACGAATTTATTACGGCACGTTGGTCGCGGCGGCATTCGCGGCGTTCGCGGCGGACTTTGCGGCGGTATACATTTCGCCCGCACCCGACAAAACTTTTTTCCTGCGATTGGGAATTTTGGTTGCGGTTGCGGCTCTCGTGCTCACGGTGGCGAATATTTTTTTTGTCAAACGAAAGCGCACCGAAGAAAAAAATTTTAACGAGGAAGTTCGCGCAGCTTATCGCGCCGAAGTCGAAAAAGATTCTCCCAAAACCGAAGAAACACCCGAAGTCGCGGACGTTGTTCCCGTCGAAAAATTTGAGTGGAGCGAATCAACCGAAACCGTCGACGCTGAAATTTCCGCGCCCGCAAAAGCCGACGAAACTTCCGACAACGTTTCGCATTACAACGAATTTTCCGCGCAAAATGATATAGATTCAACTGACGAAAAATCTGCCGACGAAAAATCTTCCGATAAAAAATCGGCTGAAGAATTTCCGCTTGAAGAAGTTTTTAAGCCGTTGGAGTCCGTACCGATTGAAAAACTCGAAAAATTTGCGCGTGAAGAAAAAAAATCAAAGCCCGTGCCCGAACCGAAGCCGAGTGAAGTTTTTCCTTACGAGGAAGTTTTCAAGCCGCTCGACGCCGTGAAGCCCGAAACTATTGAGAAAATTCAGGACGAGGAAAAATCTTCGCCGCACGAACCGTCGCCCGAACTCGAAGAAAAAATCGAAACGCTCGACGACATTTTAGACCGCGCTTATTCGGAACGCTCCAAAGGTCACGTTTGGCAGGCGATTGATTTTTATCGCAAGGCACTGGAACGCTACCGCAACGACGAATACGCGCCGTTCGTGGCGATTGATTTGGGCAACGTTTACAAAGAGGAAGCTCTTTACTCGAAGGCGATTAAGATTTACGAAGAGGCTTTGACTTTGCCGGCGGTTGAGCGAAGTACCGAGACGCAAAAAGAATTCGTCAAAAATTTGGAATATCTGCGCGCCGTGCGAACTGTCCTGTTGAGACACCGCGCCTTGTCGACGCCGTTTAGCAAACTGTCGAAAGAATTTTTGCGCGAAATCGACGCCGAGATTCGCAATTCCGCAAAGTAAAGGAAAAGAGTAAAGGGAGAAAACTCTTCTCCCTTGTCCCTTCTCCTTTGTCCCTTAGAAAAAATTTTTTCACGGCACTTGACGGGGCGTCGAAGGCGATATAAAGTCAAGCCGCGCATTTCATATCCGATTGACAAAAACTTTTGGAGGTATCAGCATGAAAAAAAGCGTTGAGATTCTTGGACTGCCGATTATCAGCATAACCGAAGGTCGCGAACTTGGCATGAGCAAAACTTTGCTCATCGACGCGAAAAACGGCGTTGTTGCGGCGATAACGATAGAGGACGACGACTGGTATCGCGGCGTCAAACTCATCCCCTACGAATCGGTTATCGCCATCGGCGAAGACGCGGTTACAATCACTCACAGCGACAACATTTTGAATTTGGAAGAGGCGGGCGACTACGAACGTTTCTTGAACGAAAATATTCGCGTCATCGGCACGAAGGCGATAACCAAAAGCGGCCGCATTCAAGGCAAAGTCACCGAAGTTTTCATCGGCGAAGGCGGCAAAATCGTCAAAGTCGAAATCACCACGCCCGAAGG
>CAMUZL010000108.1 GCA_947165185.1 uncultured Selenomonadales bacterium | reverse complement strand
GATCTTCTCTGGATTCGTGAAAAATTCTGGGCACTGTACGACGGTGACGCGATAATCGTCGCAGGGCACACGCCGCTGATGTTGATGAAATCCGACGAAGAAATTCAAGAAGTGATGTCAGAGTGGCAAAGTCTTCCAGAAAACAGCGGCAAGTCGTTGGCGCAGATTATCGAAGACATGGTTAATAACCGTTACGACCACCGCCGAATAAGCAGTTCGGTTTTCGCTGATGAATTCATGGCACTGACGACAAAAGATTGTAAACCTCAATGGCGGCGCGGCGGAAAAATTCTGCTGATGGACACGGGCTCATTCTTCCCGAACGGTCACATTTCTTGCGTCGACCTGTTGAGCGGCACAATCTGGCAAAGCGATTGAAAAATTTTTTAACTTAGTTTTAGCAATCGCAAAATTACTCTCGCTGTAAGAAAGGATGATTTGCATGGCACGCACGACAATTTTTATCGTATCCGACACGGTTCCGAAAAATTTTCCAAGCGATGAAAATGATTTGAATCGTCGACTGGCGCTCGTGGCCGATTGGATTCCAAAGAAACGCGGCAACAACAACATCAAGTTTGTGACGGCGGCGTTCACACTTCTCAAGGACTTGGGCGCCATCGACAAAACGCTCGTCGACAATTTGAATGACGATGTTTGGTGTCGCAGAACGTTCGATTGCATGATGAATCCGATGCCCGGCGGCGGTGTCCTGCGTCGCAAAGGTCTGGCGATGTGGTCGAGCAACGGCTTGCGTTACTACTGCCCTTACAGCGAGCTGGAAGTTCCCGCCGACATCGCGGCCGCTGACATCAAGGGCTGGCACAGCGAATCGAAGTTGGCGATTATCTGCGCAGGCGAAACTTTTTACATCAGCAACAACTGGTTCCACGATGAAAATCGTCAGCAGAAAAAATTTTTCTATAGTTGGTTGACTTCAATGGCGCGGCAAATTTGCAAAGCGCGTTGGCTTAAAAATAATTTTTGAGTTTCACGGGTGGGCGGCGGGATTAGTTTGGAGGCTGATAACATGAAAGAACAACTGATTAAATGGGCACAAGCCGGCGACGGCGATTGCATGTACAAGTTGGCGATGCTCTATCGGAACGAGGGCAACACTTCTGCGGCTGACGATTGGCTGGCAAAAGCGGTGGCGACGAAAAATTTCTGCGCAATCAGAGAATATGCTGACCGTTTGCGTAAAAAAGGCGACTTCGACGCGGCTGTTGACATGTACAAGGAAGTCATCAAATATTCGGGCGACGCCGAAGCAATGGAAGCCGTTGTCGACTTGAGCGAGCACAATATCGAAAATTTGAACTTCGTTTTAGACGCGATAAATTCTGATTACAACGAAATTTATCTTCGCGACTATAAGATTATTCAACGTATAATGTCGTTGGGCACGCGCCGCCACAATGAATGTACAATTCAAACCCTGCAAGCGGTCGAAAGACGCAGAATCGCAAGCCGTATTCGCAAACTTTTGGCAGATAATTGAAAGGAGTTAATCAATTATGGACGAGCAAAAATTAATTCAAGTAGCCGAGACCGGCAATACCTGCGCAATGTTTGAACTGGCGAGATATTACGACGAACAGTCGCGAAGTCCCCGCGACGACAAAGTCGGCGACGTAATCAGTGTGGAAGATTTTTTCAAGAATTTGGAAGCCGAAGAAAAAGATGATCCCGAACTAAAAGCCAAAGCATATAAATATTATCGAATGGCGGCGGAGTCGGGTGTTGCCGAAGCGATGACCGAAGTCGCGCACAGACTTTATGACGGAATCGGCACCGAAAAGAATGAGGCGGAGTCAGACGAATGGTATCGACGCGGAGCCGAGGCGGGCGACCCGACTGCAATGCGTGTTGTCGCCTTTCGTTCAGATAACGCGGAGGAAAAATTTAAGTATTTCAAACGTTCAGCCGAACTGTTGCCGCCGAGCTTGAACAAAAAGGATTCAATCAAACAAACGGCAATAAATTATGCGGCGGGACGCGGTACGGAAAAAAATCTGGTTAGAGCCGAAGAGTGGCTCGCCAAACTCGACGAAAGAGACGCGGCTTTAACCAGATTGGAAATAGCACAAATTACCGGCGAACGCTTGTGGCTTGAGCAGGCGGCAAAAACTTCGCCCGAAGGTATGGTGAAAATGGCGGAAAGTTTCGTCGCGGAGAACGACTTCAAGAACGCGTTGCTCTGGTATAAAAAAGCCTCTGATGTCGGAGATTTTGAAGCAACTTCAATCGTTGGAGACATTTATTACATCGGCGAAAACGGCGTCGAGCAAGATTACGAACGCGCTTATGAATATTACGAGCAAGCGGCGGCGTGCGGCTACAATATGGCGGCGATAAAATTGGCGCTGATGATTTATCACGGGCGCGGTTGCTCTAAGGACCGGCAGAAGGCGCAAGGTATGTTCCGCAAAATCGTTCGCAAGAGAGAAAAATTTTTCGGAGTGTGCAGATTTAACAGTGTCGCAAAATTTTATATCGCAAAAATGCTGGAAGACAGGTGCCGAGGAATTTTTGATAATGTTTTGATGTGGTACAAAAGAGCGGCGGGTCTTGAGCGAATGGACGAAAGAGAATCCACTCACGACATGCCGGAAGCAATGTATAAAGTTGCAAATATTTACTTCATGCAGGGCAAATTCGCGGAAGCTTTGCAGGTTTATGAACAAATTGCAGAACATTATTCCCGATTTTATTATCCGTACAATGTCGAAGCCGCAAAAAAAATAATGTGGATGAATGAACTCGGCGAAGGCGTTCCTATGGACAAAATCAAAGCCGCTGAGTGGCGCGAAAGATTGCCGACCGACTGACGTGGAAAAAATCTTATGTACACGTCGGAAGAACTTCAAAGATTATACGATTACGCTTGGGACAGGTATCTTGCAGAAGATTACGTAGAGGCTTTTGATTGTTTCAAGGAAGTCGCCGATACCGGACACGCCGAAGCAACTACAATGCTTGGTGTGCTGTACAGCGATGAACGTTTTGTCGGGCGTGATTACGATAAAGCTGTCGCGTATCTGCGTCTGGCGGTTGAACGCGGCGATATTGGAGCTTTCAGCGCATTGGGCGAAATCTATCGCGACGGCAGAGGCGTCGAACAAAGCGGAGATAAAGCAATCGAATACTTTACCAAAGCGAAAAACTGGTATGAGATTGGTGCGATGTATCGCGAAGGTGATTGTATCGAACAAGATGCGCTCAAGGCTATCGAATTCTTCGCCAAAGCAAATGCATGGAATGAGATTGCTTTGATATACCGCTATGGACGTGGAATAGAACCGGATGAACAAAAAGCTATCGAGTATGAACAAAAAGCCGCGATATTGAAACGATAAAAGATCATAGCTTGAGTGCGTCGAACGTTGCAGAAAAGTCGGCGCACTCGACTTCTTTTTGACGGGAGGAAATTTTTATGGACAAGCAGACGAAATCCCAAAAATTGTACGATTTGGGACTGCGGGCAACGGAACTTTATCTTCATGACGTGGCGATAAAATGCCTTACCGAAGCGGCGAATTTGGGCAATGCAGACGCTATGTATTTGCTTGGTACCATTTATGAAAACGCAATGTGTGAATACAATCTTCAAAAAGAGAGCGAGCAACTTAAATTTGTCGACGATGAGCAAATTTTCCGGTGGTATAAGCGCGCCGCCGACAAAGGTTGCAAAAAGGCGTTCATTGAACTTGCGTTGATTTATCTCGACGAAGATAATCTGGAGTACAATAAACGCGCCGCAACCAAATGGCTCAAGATGGCAATAAGTTGGAATCAACCTGCCGCCGAAAAGGGAGATCCTTATGCCATGCTTGCCATTGCCAACGCTTACGGGCAGTACAACTTCAACAGAACGCTTCGCTATGGCGGAGTGCTCGGTAAAGATTCTCTTGCTGACAAATGGTTTAACTTTGCTTTTGCTACCTTCAAGCGGCGAGCGAATGACGGCGACGCCGATGCAATGGTTGAATTGGGCATGATGCTTTACTACGGCGGCATGACCAAAAATGTTGCAGAAAGTATTCGTTGGTTGAAAAAAGCGGCGGAGTCCGGTGACGATGAAATTAAAATCCGCGCATACAGCAAACTTGCCCACATTGTCACATCCAATGATGACGCCGTATCTTACTGCAAAAAGGCAGCCGAACTCGGCGATTTTACTTCTATGAGACAACTTTGGTACTTTTATAAGACCGGCACGAAAGCCAAGAAAAATTTGGCTGAAGCTGACCGTTGGCTAAAAAAATCGGAAGAAATTCAAGCGGCGTTTTTGGAAACTGTGCCTGAAGATTTTCGGGAGTGATTTTTATGGCAACATGCGAAAATTTTGTTGCGGCGTTTGAAAATATCGGATTGTACAAAGAGATTTTTTACGATTGTGCTGCTGAAAACATTGACAGAAAATCCGCCGCGAAAAAAATTGCATATATCTATGAAAATTTTCTTTCTGACGGTCGCACGGCGGTTGAATGGCTCAAGGAAGCTGTCGCGCTCGGCGATAAAAATTCCCGATTCAAAATCGCAGAAATTTTTCGTGACGGTCGCGGCGTGGAAGCCGACGGAGCCCGCGCTGTCATGTGGTTCAGCAAAATTCTCAACGATACCGATTCGCCCGACCATGAACGCTACGCCGCCGCCTTTGAAATTGGAAAAATGTTTCACGAAGGCAGAGCCGTTCCGCCCAGTGACACGACTGCTGTAAAATACTTCGCGCTATCAGCAAAGGCAGGTGTGGTTACGGCGCGGGTTGCTTACAATACTTTGGCGAAAATTTATTCCTGCGGCGACGAAATTGCGCCGAATATCGAAATGACTTTGCATTGGCTGCAAAAAGCAATCGAAGTCGGAAGTAACAGAGCCGCATGGAATGTCGCAAAAATTTTCCGTGACGGAAAATTTGGTGTGAATCAAAATGGCGAAAAAGCACTTGAAATTCTCCGTGTCCCCGCCTCGAAAAAATTTGACGTGATAAACAAAGTTGCCGCTTTGCGAATGATTGCCGAAATTTACGACAAAGGTTTGGGCGTGCCCGAAGACAAAGAAAAAGCCGCCAACTTGTATCAAGAGGCGGCTCGAATTAATGACGAATGGATTAACGCCATAAACAACTTGCAAATGCGGGCTTGATTTGCAAGTTTTAATGAATGGTGCAGAGCAATTCGGGATAGAGCGAAGACAGCGTTATATCGTCAACAGTAATTTGAGCGTTCGCGTCAATCGCGTTGTCGAACAAGTATCGCGCCAAAGGATTGATGAAAAGACTTTCAACGACATTGCCAATCCCGCGACCGCCGTTTTGAAGATTTTTCAGCGCACTTTCTTGCAAGACGTTGAAGGCTTTTTCTGACAACTGAACATCGATTTTTTTATTCGTCAGCAGATTTTGACGGATTTTTTTTATTTGAGCGGACAAAATTTCTCTGGCGACATCAGGGCGAATGTAATCGTAGACAACAATATTTTCACCGATTCGATTCAAAATTTCAGGGCGACCGAGATTTATCTTGAAATAATTTTCTATCGCTTGCCGAATTTTTGCGGACATCTCTTCGTAAGGCGTGTCAATGGTAACATTTGCCTCGCGTGCGCCGTACTCGTTTGAAGTAAAGATGCCGAGATTGCTCGTAAAAATTATTATCGACTCAGAAAAGTAAACGGTGTTGCCTTGTCCGTCAGTCATGCGCCCATCTTCAAGGATTTGCAAAAACTTATCGAAGATTGACGGATGCGCTTTTTCTATCTCGTCGAAAAGCAGAATGGAGAACGGATTTTTCTTTACCGCGTTTGTAAGTTGTCCGCCTGCTTCGTAGCCGATATATCCGGGCGGCGCACCAAGTAATTTCTGGTCGCTGTGTCCTTGAGAATATTCGCTCATGTCGAAACGTATGCAACAATTTTCATCGCCGAAGAGAATTTCCGCCAGCGTCTTTGCAGTCTCGGTCTTACCTGTGCCCGTCGGACCGGCAAAAAATAAAATGCCTTTCGGTCTGGTGTGCGACGATCCTTGCAACCCTGCAAGCCCCGTAATTGCGCGTTTGATTATGTCGAGCGTTTTGGAAATGGCGGCGTCTTGTCCCTTAACGCGTTTCTCGAAGGAAGCCTTGTTGATTTTTGTGCGGTCAAGATTTTTCCACGGGTTTTCTTTTATGCCGTATTTGTAAAGGTCGATGATGTCACACATGTCGCGAATATGGTGGCATTCATTTTTGCAGAGTTGGCGCAGACTGTTAAATTCCTTGAAACTGAATCCGTCCGTCAAAGCGATAAATCGGTCTTGAAGTTTCGCCAGCTCATCGGGGTGTTCGAGATAATATTCCAGTTCACTGTCGCGAATGGCTCTGCTGAAAAAGCTGGGGAAATTTCTTTCGCCTTTGACATAATTCTCGCGCTCTTCTTTTGAAGGAAATCCGAGCGTGATAATTTTTACGTTGGGATTTTGCAGGTAAAACCACGCGGGCAAGTCGTTTACCTTATTGACGACGAGGACGAGAAGATTTTTCAGCGTTTCAAGTGACGCTTGCAGGAGAACGGTAAAACTGTCTATCGCGGGTTGCTCCATGTGTTCGGGCGTGATGATGTAACGCGACGCAAAATCCATGACGACAGCCGTCGAAGATTTATTCTGCGTGAGAGCGTCGCGAATAATGTTCGGAGCAGTTCTGCCCGTGCCGCTGAATTTGCCCTTAATGAATCCCGAATCAACCTTATCGTTGACGAGATTGCCGAAATTTTCTATCGTCCCGACCTCGAATGTATTGTAGAATCCGCGCAAGTTGTCATAGAAAATTACATTCTGATAACCTGTGTCCTTGAAAAAATAATTCAGGTATTGAGCCAAACGAACTATGCTGCCGTCTTTCGGATATTGATAAGAATCCAGCACGTTGCCTTCCAAAATTATCAACGGCTTGACCTTCGTGAACAGCTCAAGTTCCTTGTGCCATTTCGGGATATAATTTTCCATGCGTTATTCTCCCGTTAAAATTTTATAGTTTTCATTCGGCATTTAGTAGTAATGAATTTTATCCTTATACTCACTACGAAAATCATTGAGCGTATTATTGCGTCCATTAACGCCCATTAAAGCCCTTGGAAAATAAATGGTCTTCAGTGATTCGCAATTCCAGAAAGCCCAATCGCCAATGGAAGTGACTGAATCAGGAATAACAATGCTCGTCAGCGAGGTGCAACCGCTGAAAACACTGTCGCCAATGGAAGTGACGGAATCGGGAATAACTACGTTTGTCAGTGATTCGCAACCATGGAAAGCGCTGTCACCAATGGTCGTGACCGAATCGGGAATAACAATGCTCGTCAGCGAGGTGCACCCGCTGAAAGCCCAATCACCAATGGAAGTGACGGAATCGGAAATAACGATGCTCGTCAGCGAGGTGCAACCGCCGAAAACACTGTCGCCAATGGAAATGACGGAATCGGGAATAACAATGCTTGTCAGCGAAGAGCAAACCGCGAAAGCAAA
>CAMUZL010000107.1 GCA_947165185.1 uncultured Selenomonadales bacterium | reverse complement strand
GCAATCCGTACACGAATATTTATCTGGTGCTTGCGGCAAGTTATTCGGCGATTCTCGACGGCGTGAAAATGGCGGTCAATCATAAGACGAGCGAACTGCTTGCCGAACTTTCCAAAGACGCGGGCGACGACGGTTTTTATCTCGAAAAAGATCGCGCTTATCGCTCCGAGAAAGATGTTTTCGTCGACTTCACCGAAGAGGAACGCAACCGGCTTTTCGGCAAGCCGCCTGCCACCGTTTGGGAAAATATGGAGGCTCTGAACAAATTCCCCGAAAAAGTCAAAGTCATTTCAAGCGGCGGGGCACTTCACGAACGAATTATCAACGGTTTTCGCGAAGGTGCGCTGTTGCGTTGGAAAACCGAATTGATTTCGCGGATTTTGCCGGAACTGCGCGGGATTGTTCGCAAGGCGAAAAAAATCAACGCCGAATTCGTCACGGACATGGACGCGTACAACTGGAATAAAATTTTCTTGCTCCGTGCCGCGCTTGCCAAAGACTCAATCGACGAAAAATCACTTTTCACGCGGCTGGTTAATGCGCTCAATGCGGGCGAATACGAAACCGCTTCGGCTCTGCAAGTCGAGATTTACGCGAAAATTGAGGAGCTGAAGACTCTTTACGACGCTTACGAAAAAAATATCATCTGAACACGTTCACGCAATAAAAAATTCCCCCGACAATCTGTCGAGGGGTTTTTATTTGAAAAAATTGCTGTCGTGCTGTAAAATGTCGCCGAGGAGTTGATTAAAATGATTGAAGCGCAAACTTTGGAGCAAGAAAACATCGACGCGAACAAAATTATAAACTTCGCGCCCGCCGAACTGAAACTTTTTAAAGACGAACTCGACAAACAGCTTGAGGAAGGCAACGGCATCGATATTTTGAAGGCAATTCGCAACGCCCGTTATTTGGCTGAAATCGACCGCCGCATCGAAGACATCAAGACAGGAAGAAACATTATAACGTTCACTGCGGAAGAATGGGAGAAATTTGTAAATGAACAAAACATTTCATGACCGCGGCTTTTCTGATTATGTTTATTGGGCGAATCACGACCGCAAAACGTTCAATCGTATCAACGCACTTCTCCAGGACATCGAACGCAACGGAGTCTCAAAGGGAATCGGCAAACCTGAGAAACTTCGCTATCGTGACGGTTGGTCACGCCGCATTGACGAGCAAAACCGCTTGATTTACGACATCGAGGACGAAACATTAGTTATCATCGCTTGCAAAGGTCATTACGAATAAAAAATTTCCTCCGACAGTCGGTCGAGGGTTTTTTTGTTTGAGCGATTGAAATTTTTCTGATATAATCCCGCCAATGCCGCACCTCTCAACGGCGGTAACGCTTGAGGAGGGAGGTGATATTTATGTTGGAGAGCCTTACGCAGTTCGGCTTTGACGTTCTGGCGATCGTGGTCAGCGGTCTTATCCTCGACTACATCATCAACAAACGTCGCTAAGCGGCAGAAACAACTGACTTATTGCCCGGGACAATCGGATTCATCAACCGATTAGGCAAAACGAAGCCCCCGCACGGTTCATCACTCCGGCGGGGGTTTTCGTTCGGTGAAATCATGTTGGAACTACTATCCTCACGCAGTGCAGTTGTTGCTTATTCAGCAACGCCAATTTATCACACGCCCGTTATTTTGTCAACGTGCGCAAAATTTTTCAATCGAAATATCGCACTTCGTCCCGCAAAAATCCCAATTCGTATATCTGCGGCTCCAATTTCGCGCCCAAAGCCCGCATCGGCTCGCGCAAAACCTCCGCGTCGCCCAACGCATTCCGTATTTGATAAAAGCCCGCGTCCCACGCCTCGATTTTCCAGCGTCGCACGTCCAATCGCCCAATTTCCGCGAAAAATTTATTGTAAAGCTCGCGCCCCGCACTCAAGACCGCCAATGCCTCCGCAGACAGCTCCGAACCGTGATTTTTCAGCCACAAAGCCGCGAATCGGTCTTCGCGTGCCGAATCTATCGCCCGTACCATTTCAAACGACGAACATTGCCACGTTTTCAGCTCCGACAGCGTGAACGGAAAAAAATTGTTGCGTATCCGATAAATTTCGCCCTCGTATGCCACGTTGCGCAAACTTACCGTTTGATTCGACGGCGCAAACAAACTCCATATCACCGCGTCCGATATGAATTCGGGCGTTAATTTTTTTGTCGGTTGCATGAATTGGTCTTTGTTGTTTAACCAATTTGCCTTCGGAAGTCGTCGCACCATGTGAGTTATCATGCATTGCTCAAAATTTTCGGGCGTAACTGAAATTCCACCGTGTCGCGCAACTGAACCAGATACAAGCGACGTGTAATTTTGATTAGCGAAATCATTTCCACTGTAAACGAAAGTCGCAAGAAAATTTTCGGCAATCATGTCTTTCGGTGTTTTGCTTTCGTAAGCAACTTTTATTCCGCTGGACATCGGTGGAAATTTTTTTACTCCGCGTGAACGTTTCGCCCATATGTTCAAAAATCTTTTCGGATTATCAATGTGGAAAGTTTTTTCGGCGATTCTGGCAATGAATTCTTTGCCGCCATCATCTTTATGTTTTTCGCAAACGTCTAAAGAAATTATTTGCGACTCAAGCGGAATTCGTTCGGCGAGGTTCCAAATCAAAAATCCGACCGGCCATTGTCCGTCACAACCGTCAAAATTTTTCGAGTTAAAGACGAATCCGCGTTCAAATTTGCAACGAAAGATTTTGTCGCGGAAATTTTTTTCTTGACCAGACTTGATGTATTTCAACGATGAAAACATGCCGAGCCACACTTGACGGTAGGAAAAATCTTTGCTGATTCGGTAAATAAACTGTGCATAAAGTTCTTGACTTGTATCGCCCAGATTTTCTTCGCGCATGGAATTTCTAATTGCAGTCATTGATACGTCAGTTTTTATTTGCTTGCTTTGATTTCTGTTGTTACCTGCGGTGCCGTATGGCGGATTGATGAAGATAATCCATTTGATATTCGGGTTGCTCAAATCTTCGCGCAGATTTTTCGGAAGTTTTTCGGCGGCGTCATTGAGATAATCGAATTGAAAAACCGTCGCGTCATGGAAACTTTTTCTGCAATAATCAGCTTCGTCCTGGCCGAGTGTCGAAATGTAACAAAATTTTAGCGCGTCGGAAGGCAAAGCGAATTCAAGGTTGCCGGTGCCAGCCGCCATATCCCAAAGTCGAAAATTTTCGTCCGTCCACCATTTGCCGACAACGCGTTCCAAATATTCGACAGCTTTATTTGCAAATATAATCGGCGTGTAATATTCGCCTGTGTAACTTCGCAAAAATGGTTCGGTAATTCTATCCATCTTTTGACGGATGGCGATAATCTCTCGTTCGTCGGAAATTTTTTCGTATGTGCGCCAAAAATGCCTGTAGTATTCTGGATTCAAACACTTTTCAACTAAATCCCCGCCGGTCATGCGAAATCGGACGACACAGTTTGGTAAGAGTGAAGACTTGCCCTGTTCAATGTCGGTAATGAAATATTCGGAAGGTTTTCTGCCGTTTTCGACTGCCTCGCCGAAAAAAGTTTGCCAGTACCGGAAAATTTGGTAGAAATTCTTTTCGTTAATCTGCTTTTTGATTCCTGAATCGTCATTTTTCTTGCAAGTATTATCAAGGAGTTGAACGAATATCATGCAATCGCCGTTTCGGTCGGACAAGTCGTAAACGTGCGCATTTATGACGGATTCGGACGCGGCAAGGTCTTCGACAAGCTTTTTGCACGGTGAACTGGCACTTAAATCCCATTGGTAATTCGGATTATCGTAAAACGCGGCAAAAGTTTCAGTCGGGAACAAAACGCCGAATTTTTTTGAGATGACGCAGATATTTGAGCTTAACGGACGTTCATCGTTGCCGAATTTGAGCCGACGAATGTAATAAAGTGCCTGAGCGACACACTTGGCGAGTTGAGGCGGATTTTTGAAATTGGCTTTGAGTTTGAACTCGAAAAGTATTTGCTTCGTGTACAAGTCGATATAATTCTTGCTGGACGGCTTCAGATTTAACTTTTTTATGAAATAGAATTTCAAATCCTCTTCGGTCTCGGCTTCGGCAAGAATATCGGCAAAGTTCTTTGATTTACGCATGAAATCACCTCCGCTAAAAAATAAACAGCGTCACAGAAATAAAAATATCAGCGCACCGAAAAACAACGCCAAACTGAACGCGTGCAATGCATTTTGGACGGCCTGATTGTGCTTGCCGAAAAGTCCGCCGATTAACGGGCGCAACAAAAAAATCAACAGCGCGGTCGACAGAAAAAACAGCGGTTTGTCTTCGGTAACCAAACTGTAGCCCAACATGACGACGGAAAGCACAATGCCGCTGGCTTCGGCGTGAGAAATTTTTTGCTTGACTTCGGGCTCGGAAATTTTTTCTTCGGCGTCGTCTTCAACGGGCGGATGTTTGCTGTGGAAAGTTTTTCTGCGCGGCTCTTCGTGAACAATTTCATCGCGAATATTTTTTTCGCCGTCGTGAACTATCGTTTCGTCTTGAATTTTTTCATCGTCGCGAACGGGCGGCGAATCGGCATAAAGTTCGTCTTCGCTCAGTTCGGAAATAAATCTTTTGCGCGGCGCTTTTTTGTCGGAATTCATCTCAACCACTCCTTGAGACAGAAATTCTACACGAAAACATTTCGCTTGAAAAGGCGCGTCTTGCCAAAGAAAATAAAGCATGATACAATTCCGCCGAAAATTTAAAGGCGTGGTGAAGCAATGCTTAGAGAACTTGCACGAGCAAAAATCAACTTGACGCTGGACATTTCGGGCGTGCGAGCGGACGGCTATCACGAAGTCTCGATGATTATGCAGTCGATTGAACTTGCTGACGAATTGATCCTGAAAAAAATTCCGCACGGAATAACTTTGTCAATGGACGCAAGCCGAATTGACGGCGGCGAAAAAATTCCTGCAGACGAAAAAAATTTGGCCTGGCGAGCAGCGGCGGCCTTTTGCGAATTCTGCGGGAAAAATTTCGGCGTGGCGATTGAACTCCTGAAAAAAATTCCCATGGCTGCGGGACTTGCGGGCGGCTCAACCGATGCGGCGGCGGTAATTCGCGGCATGAATCGTCTTTACGAAACAAATTTCACCGAGGCGCAACTTTGCGAAATCGGCGCACGCGTCGGCTCAGACGTTCCGTTTTGCATTGTCGGCGGAACTTGTCTTGCCGAAGGGCGCGGCGAAATTTTGACGCGCTTGGCTCCCATGAAAAATTTCAGCGTCGTTTTGGCGAAACCACAGGGCGAAATTTCAACCGCGTGGTCATACAAAACTTACGACGCACAGCCTGCCGAAAGTCACCCGCCGAACGAAATGATTATCGAACTTCTCAAGCACGGCGAATATTCTGCGGCGTTCAAATGTTTTGCCAACGTTTTGGAAAGCGTTGCGCTCAAAAAAATTCCCGCCATTGCCGAATACAAAAATAAAATGCTTGCCGCCGGTGCCCGCGTTGCTTTGATGAGCGGATCGGGTGCGACGGTTTTTGCTTTGGCGGACGAAGCCAACGTCGACAAAATTTCGGCGAGTATCGACGACTCCGCCGCGCAGATTTTTATCACGAAACTTTTTGGTTAAGGAATGAAGTACCATGGGCAGACTCGAACCCATAAAAATCGACAACTATCAGCCGTTGCGCGAAACTGTTTGCGAAGCTCTTCGCGCCGCGATTCGCAACGGCGTTTTGGAAGCCGGCGAACGTTTAATGGAAGTTCAGCTGGCGGAAGAACTGGGAATCAGCCGCACGCCCGTTCGCGAAGCAATTCGCAAACTCGAACAGGAAGGCTACGTTATCATGATGCCGCGACGCGGAACTTACGTTTCAAGCGTGTCCGTCAACGACATCAAAGAAATTTTTGAGATTCGTTCGGCACTCGAATCACTTTCAACCGGTTTGGCGGCGCGACGTATTGAGCCGGACGAACTGGAAAAATTACGCGCCTTGCTCACCGAAATCGAAGGTCATATCGAACGCAGGGACATTGACAAAATCGTCGAAACGGACATTGAATTTCACGGGCTGTTGTATCAAGTCAGCCGCAATGAAAGACTCGTGACGATAATCAGCAACTTGAAAGAACAACTCGCACGTTTCCGCACGCTGTCAATGTCTTATCCCGGTCGCCTGCAAGAGACGCTGGAAGAACATCGCGCAATGGTTGAAGCAATCGCCGAGGGCGACGTTGAGGCCGCACGCGACGCCGCCGAACGTCACATGGAACAGGCGGAAGAAACTTTACTCAAAGCCATGAGACGCAAGGGACAATGAAATATTCCGAGCTGTTAAAAATTCTCCTTAAACACGGTTGCAAACTTCATCATCACGGCAACCGACACGACATTTGGACAAATCGCGACGGAAAACAATTTCCCGTTCCGCGTCACGGCGCAAAAGAAATTTCAACTCCGACGCTCAACAGCATCCTTAAGCAAGCGGGCATAAAACAATAAGGAAGTGAAGCACGATGAGATATGTTTATCCCGCAGTTTTCACGTGGCACGAGTCGGAAAAAATTTATACGGTAAATTTCCCCGACGCAGATAATTGGTTTACCGACGGAGCCACTTTAGGCGAGGCAATTATTTACGCGACCGACGTTTTAAATTTAATGTTGCTGAGCGCGGAAGAACGCGGCGATTTCATTCCCGAAGCAAGCAAACTCGAAGACATTGCGCTTAGCGATAAAAAAAGTTTCGCTCAATACATCTGCGCGGACACGGAACTTTATAAGGAAACGTTACAGTTGAAAAAAATTTTGGACATGAAGAAACGCAACAAAGCCAAAAGATTACAGATCGGTTTAAAAATCGCTTAGGAGGCTCCTTATGCTTGAAACTCTGATACTGGCGGCGGGCAAAGGTACGCGCATGAAAAGCAAGTTGCCCAAAGTCCTGCACAAAATCGGCGGCAAGCCAATGCTTCGCCACGTGATTGACGCGGCAAAAAGTGCCGGCTCGACGCGTGAAGTCGTCGTCATCGGCGCGGGCGCGGATTTAATCGAACGAGAAATTTTCGACGTTGAATTTGTCATGCAAACCAAACAGCTCGGCACGGGGCACGCCGTACTTTGCGCCAAAGAAAATTTCGCAAACTCGACGGGCACGCTTTTAATTTTGTGCGGAGACACGCCGCTTTTGACTGCGGAACTGTTGAAAAAATTCGTCGCCGCTCATGAAAATTCAAATTGCGCGGTGACGGTTTTGACTGCCGAAATGCCCGACGCCACCGGTTACGGGCGAGTTATCCGCGAAGATGACGGCACGTTTAAAAAAATCGTCGAAGACAAAGACGCCAACGAAATCGAAAAACAAATTCGCGAAGTCAATTCGGGCGTTTACTGCGCGGACGTGCGGAAACTTTTCGCCGCGCTTGAAAAAGTCGGCAACGACAACGCGCAAGGCGAATACTATCTGCCCGACGTGTTGACGATTTTGAAATCCGAAGGCGAAAAAGTTGCAATTCACACCGCCGATTTTTGCGACGAAACTTTGGGCATAAACACGCGCATTCAACTTGC
>CAMUZL010000106.1 GCA_947165185.1 uncultured Selenomonadales bacterium | reverse complement strand
CGGGCAGTTTGAACGGCACACTCGTCAACAAAAAGCCGATAAGCAGTTGCGAACTCAAAGACGGCGACAAAATTTTAATCGGCAACACATTGCTTGCCTACAAAGTTCTGTAACGAAAGAAATCCCTCGACTTCGCGTCGGGGGGCAACGTGACGTTGCATCCAATTTGATTACTCGTTCGCAATTCAAACGTTATCGCAACAAAAAACCGCTCGACGTATCGGGCGGTTAATTTTTTTTGTCGCGATGAATTTATTTGACGACGATATTAACCAACTTGTTCGGCACGGCAATAATTTTGACGATTTTCTTGCCCGCCGTGAGTTCTTGCACACGCGGCAAATTCGGAATCATCATTTCGAGCATTTCTTTGCTCATGTTGACGGAAACTTTTGCGCGGTCGCGAACTTTGCCGTTGATTTGAATCACGATTTCAATTTCGTCCTCGACAATCGCTTGAGCATCGAATTTCGGCCAATTTTGCTTATGAACGTCGCCCGCGAAAAATTTGCTCCAAAGTTCGGCGGAAATGTGCGGCACGAACGGCGCAAGCATCAAAATTAAATCGCGTGCAAGCTCCCGCGCAAGATTCGGGTTAATTTTTTTGTCTTGGAACGCGTGCATTGCGTTGACAAGTTCCATCAGCGCACTAATCGCCGTATTGAACGCAAATCTGTCGCGAATGTCTTCCGTGACTTTTTTTATCGTCTTGTGCAACGTGCGGCGCAAAGAAATTTCTTCGTCCGTCAAAATTTTTGCGTCGTAATTTTCAACGCCATTTTTAATTTCGTCGCCGAAAATGCCGAGAATTCTCCAAACGCGATTCAAAAACCTGAATGAGCCTTGAACACCTTCGTCGCTCCAATCCAAATCGCGTTCGACGGGCGCGGCGAACAAAATAAACAATCTCGCCGTGTCCGCGCCGTATTGATTGATAATTTCTTCGGGCGAAACGACATTGCCGAGAGATTTCGACATTTTCGCGCCGTCTTTGATAACCATGCCCTGCGTCAACAGATTCGCGAACGGTTCATCGTAATCCAACAGTTTTGCGTCGCGTAAAACCTTCGTGAAAAATCTGGAGTAAAGCAAATGCAAAATCGCGTGCTCAATTCCGCCGATATATTGGTCGACGGGGCTCCAGTAGTTGACTTTTTCGCGGTCGAAAGGTTTTTGCTCGTTGTGCGGGTCGGTGTAGCGCATGTAGTACCAACTTGAACAAATAAACGTGTCCATCGTGTCGGTTTCGCGGTGAGCGTGCCCGCCGCACTTCGGGCAAGTGCATTCGTTGAATTTTTTGCTCGTCGACAGCGGACTTAACGCGCCTTGCTTAAATTCCACGTCGTCGGGCAGTTTTACGGGCAAATCTTCTTCGGGAACGAGAACTTCGCCGCATTTGTCGCAATAAATGACGGGAATCGGTGCGCCCCAATATCTTTGACGACTTATCAGCCAATCGCGCAGACGATAATTGATTTTTCGCGTGCCGAAATTTTTTTGCTCCGCGTAATCGATAATCGCCGAAATTGCCGCGTGCATTTCCATTCCGGTGAATTCGCCCGAATTAATCAAAATTCCGTCCTTGTCGACGTAAGCATTCGTTTGTTTGTCGAAATCGAGCGGAGTTTTCGGGTTATCGATAACCCAAATTTTTTCAAGCCCGTATTTCGTCGCGAACATCCAATCGCGTTCGTCGTGAGTGGGGACGCCCATAACCGCGCCAGTGCCGTATTCAAAAACGACGTAATTCGTGACCCAAATTTGAACTTCGCCGCCGTTGAACGGATTTATGCACGTGACGCCCGTGAAAATGCCTTCTTTTTCGGATTCGGAGCTTGTGCGCTCAATATCGCTTTGACTGCGGGCTTTTTCGACAAATTTTTTTACGTCGTCGGATTTTTCGCTGACCGCGCAGATTTTTTCAATCAACGGGTGTTCGGGTGCCAACGCCAAAAACGTCACGCCGAAAGCCGTATCGGGACGCGTGGTGTAAACGGAAATTTTTTCGTTGATCGCGGGCACGTCGAAAGAAAATTCCAGACCTTCACTGCGACCAATCCAATTTTCCTGCATAATTTTGACGCGTGCAGGCCAACCCGTGAGTTTGTCCAAATCCGCAAGGAGTTCGTCGGCGTAAGCGGTGATTTTGAAAAACCATTGCGCCAAATTTTTTTTGTGGACTTCCGAATCGCAACGCCAACATTTTCCGTCAATAACTTGCTCGTTCGCCAAAACCGTGCCGCATGTGTCGCACCAGTTGACGGCGGCTTCTTTTTTGTAAGCAAGACCGCGTTTGTAAAACAACTCGAAAAGCCACTGCGTCCAGCGGTAATAATCTTCGCGGCAAGTTTCGACTTCGCGATCCCAATCGTAAGCCAAACCCATCGATTTTTGCTGAGCCGTCATGTTTTCGATATTTTTGAACGTCCAATCGCCCGGCTTGACTCCGTGAGCAATCGCGGCATTTTCGGCGGGCATTCCGAACGCGTCAAAGCCCATCGGGTGCAGGACATTGTATCCCGCCATCATGCGATAACGCGCAACCACGTCGCCGATTGAATAATTTCGCACGTGACCCATGTGCAGGTTGCCCGAAGGATACGGGAACATTTCCAGCGCGTAATATTTCGGCTTGGCAGAATCTTCCGTCGTGCGATAATAATCGGGCGCATTCCAGACCTGTTGCCATTTTTTTTCGACTTCCTGAGGATTGTACTTCTCCATTAAATTCGCCTCCTGTTGAACGCGCCGCATTATATCAAACCTTTCGCGAAATGAAAAGCTTTGTCCGTGTGCAAAAATAGTCCAGGTCGCATGGTTCGCTGTATCAAACCTTAAGGTTCGATTGGACTAAGTCACCAAAAATTTTCGAGTTTCAACGTTCAAAACAGGTTTGAAACTGTTTTTGACAAAAAATTTCGTTCGGATTAAAATCTGAGCGATTTTTTTATTCGTGAGGCGATTTTTATGGTCACATACTCCGAACGTTGCATCGAATTCGTTAAAAAACATTCCACAGGCTCGATTCTGCAAATTTTTTTCTATCTCGCGTTCAATCAGCCGTCTGATGTCGAAAATTTATCCGTCGGTTTCAAATGTTCGAGAAAATTCCTTGAGGACGAATTAAAATTGCGAAAATCAACTGTTTGGTCGGCTCTGAAGTATTTGGAAGATGAATTGCTTGTAAATGAGACGATTATTAACGGGCAAACCGAATTTATGGTCAATCCGTATTATGTGATGGTCGGCGAAGACCGCGACAAGCGAATTGCCGAGTGGGCGCGCCGCGTGAAGCTTGATAACGAAAAACGTCGCGCAAAACGCAATTTGCAATAAAAAAAGCCCCGACTTCGTGTCGAGGCTGATTTTTTTTGTTCAACCGGCAATATTTTGTAATTTTTCTGCGTGACGTGCCTTTAAAATCCGCATTGCTTTATCGTGAACTGCCATATCATCCATTGAAAAAATTCCGTCGTCACCCTCAGGCGGATACCAGCCTGGCATATCCAAAGTTATTTTTTCGCCTTTGTAACTGAATTCAATCGGTCGAATGTCGCGGCGCAAAGTTTCGCCTGTTTCGGGATGAATCATTGTCTCTTCAATCATAAAAATCACTCCTATTTTTCTTTGAACGACAGCAAAGTAAATTCCGAGATTGCGTTTTGAGTAAATTTCACGTAGAGAATCATATTTTTGTAAGGAACATGATAAACATCCTGCCAAATTTTGTAATTGGCATATGAAGTCATTGATTTATAAAAATGTTTCAGCTCCATCGAAGAAACGACTTCATAAATATTTTCGCGCTCGAATCCCAAATCTTCGGCGTTTTTTTGAGCAGTTCTTGTAATTCTGAAGTCCGAATGCTTAAATTCCTCAAGACTGTATGTCGGATTAAATTTTTCCATGCAATACACATCGTCAATAGAATTTTAGCAAAAAAATTTTTTACGTCAATGAAAAAAGCCACGACTTCGTGTCGAGGCTGATTTTTTTGTCAAACGCTTTCCAAATCGAGTATCGTGGTGAACGAATCGCGTTTCAAGACCTTTTTTATCTTTGAAAAGTCCGAACTGTCTCTGTCGCCGATTAAAATCTTGCTCGTCTCCAAAAATGTTTCAAGTTCCCTAATTTCGCTCGTCGTGATGTCGCTTTTCGGGTTTCTGAGCGTTATCGTGCGCGTGTCGCCGTCCAAAAATTTGACTTCGATGATTAAACTTTGCGTTTGTTTAACTTTGTCCGCCATTTAGCTCACGTCCTCCTTTGTAACCTTTGAAACGCCGAGATACATGTCATTTGTGAGCGAAATGAGTTTCCGCGCAAATTCTTTGATTTGTTCGTTCGTCGCTTGCGGATTTATGTAGCTGATATTCGTTTTGTGCTTCTTATCGACGCTGTCGACGCTCGAAATTTCAAGTGTGACGACCGTTTTAGCCATCATAAATCACCTCTTCTTCGATTGCGGTATATTTCGCGGCAGAAATTCGCCAAACCTTCGCGCCGTCGTTTGAAACGAAAGTATTGTAGAAATTCGCGTATTCGTCATTTGCGTTGGCGTTTATGGCAAAAATTTTCGCTTTTAAGTCCTGAAGTGCTTCAGTGGAGACATTTTCAAAGGTGTAACTGCGCGTCGTGCCGTCTTCGTAAAGCAATTCGACAGTGACGTTAATCTTGTACGCTGACACTCTGATTCACCGTCCTTATCGCGTATTCGGGATTGTATTCGTCCTGAAAATTGACGAGACCGAGCAACTGATTGATTCCGCCGATTATGACGTTTGCATCGGGCTGTTGCGCGTCGATTCCGGCGATATGAAACGTTTCGCCGGTGTTGTTGTGGAAATGTTGCAGTTTCATCGCGCCGACTTTCTCGTTAGTGAATTCGTAAGTCATAATTTCGACCTCCTTTGAACAAATTATATTTGCGCGGCGAAAAAATTGCAAGTTTGCGAAGAAAAAAGCAGGAAATTTTATTCGCGTGACGAAAAACAACTTTGTCGAAAATATTTCGCGGAAGGAGGCTTGCAAAACTAAATTTTTCGGCAGAAAGGAGGAACTCACCATGAAAAATTTGGTTAGACTGGCTTTGATAGCGATTTTTATCGTCGCGTTCACAATTTCTTCGGCTATTGTCGGCGCGGCTGTCAAAATCTTTGACGGCAAAGGCGAATGGCACACCAGTGATGCTGAAAATCAACAAATTGCGATGGCTCGTGCAAGTCAACGCGCTCGGATCGATGCGCAAAAGAAAGCCGGCGTTTACCTCAAAACTTTTTCGCGTTCGGTTAATTTAGAACTTGTAGACGACGAAATTTCGGCGGTGACGAACAATATCATTGAGATTGTCGGCGACGTGCACTTCGACAAAAAAATTATTCCGATCAGCAACAACCAAACGACGATTCTTTACACCGCGACTCTTAAAGCGAAAATCGACCCAGAAGGCATTTACGACTTTGCCAAACGCAACAGTCAAAATAAAGTTACAATCGTTCAGCAGAATACGCAGTTGCAAGATGCGATTCAAAAAAACGATGAACTTTCGTCCTCTTTGACTGAGCAGTACAATCGCGCCACGTCACAAGCTGAAAAAGACCAAATTCGCAAACAAATGAACGACGCAGACCGAGATTTTTTGGCTAATCAGAAGAATAAAGAAGGTTCGAAGCTTTATTACGCAAAAAATTATAATGGGGCATTAAAACTTTTTGATGAAGCTCTGAAACTCAAGCCGAATTGGGATTTGCTGTACCATAATCGCGGAAATTGTTACGCAGGATTGGAAAATTATGAATTGGCTATTCAAAATTACACAAAAGCCATTGAACTAAATCCGAATGAATCAATGATATACACCTGTCGAGGATTTGCTTATATTGGATTGGGTCAATACGAGCAAGCTATTCAGAATTGCGACAAAGCCATTCAACTCAATGCGAATAATGATGTGGCGTACAATAATCGTGGTTGGGGCTATACAAAGCTGTACAAATATGAGCGTGCGATTCAAGATTTTAACAAAGCACTGCAAATTAATCCAAATAATGCTTACTATTACAATGGTAGAGGTAACGCTTACAATGGATTAAAGCAATATCAGCGTGCGATTCAAGATTTTAGCAAAGCAATTCAAATTAATCCTGATTTTGGAGATGCATATGTTAATAGATCCTGGTCATACGTGAATTTGGATGAAAAAGAGCAATCTCGCCGTGATTTTGTGCAGGGAAAAAGGATTGAAATTAAAGATTATACTAGAGAAATTGAAATTAATCAGAATAATGCAGTTGCATATTGCAATCGTGGTGCTGCTTACTTCGCATTAGGGCAATACGATCTCGCAATTCAGGATTTAAACAAATCAATTCAGCTCAATACAGATAAAAAAAGTCCTTACTACGCAATGGCGCATCATTTTCGTGGAATGTGCTATAAATCTCTCGGCGACAACGCAAAAGCGCAAGCAGATTTTGCAAAAGTTAAAGAGTACATGCACAAATGAGAATAAATAATGATTCAAATCAAAAACCGACAGGATTTTTATCCAGTCGGTAATTTTTTTGCAGGAACTTTTATTTACGTGACGAAAAGTGACTCCGTCGAAAATATTTCACGGAATGGAGGCTTGCAAAACTAAATTTTTCGGCAGAAAGGAGGAACACATCATGAAAAACTTTGTTAGATTGGCTTTGACAGTGATTTTTGTCGTTGCGTGCATGATTTCGGCGGCTGTTGAAGCTGCTGATGATGCAGAATCGTACTTGAGGCGAGGAAATGAGTATTATCTTAAACAAAATTTCGAGCAAGCGATTCAATGTTACACTAAAGCACTTGAAATTAAGCCGAATGATGCTGAGGTGTACTACTATCGAGGCGGAGCTTATAAAAGTCTTGGAAAATTTGAGCAAGCGATTCAAGATTTAAACAAAGCCCTCGAAATCAATCCGAAATTTGCTTCTGCATATTGCAGTCGCGGGATTGCTTATTATGAATTGAAAAATTATAAGCAAGCCTTTCAGGATTTAAATAAAAGCATCAAACTTTATCCGAAAGAACGTATTGCGTACCACTATCGCGGAGATTGCTATGCTCAGATGAAAGATTATGAACATGCGATTCAAGATTTCGACAAAGCTATCGAACTTAATCCTAATGTTGCATTATCTTATAACGATCGCGGACTTACTTACCACAACATCGGTCAATATGAGCGAGCGATTCAAGATTACACCAAAGCAATAAAACTCAATCCTGATGATGCTGAGGCGTATAATAATCGCGGCTGTTCTTATGGTGAATTGGCACAATATAAATTAGCTTTAAAAGACTTCGAAAAGGCTCTTGAAATAGATCCAAATCATAGATTGGCAAGAGAAAATCGTCAAAAATGTCTGCGAGCCATGGGAAGATGAAAAATCTATGCTGAAATGAAAAAACCGACGGAATTTTGTCCTGTCGGTAATTTTTTTGTTCAGCTGGCTTTTTTATTTAGTTTTTCTTGTTGACGGAGCCGCCACGGTCTGAATTTCGATAATTCTTCTTTTG
>CAMUZL010000105.1 GCA_947165185.1 uncultured Selenomonadales bacterium | reverse complement strand
TATCATTGCATTTCATTCGGCGACGTTGATGCGCTAACTTATCTGCGTGTAATCGTGAAGCAACAGAAAATTAAATACGCGTTCGTGTCAACTTGGGTAATGTCTTCTGAAGACATAGCCGAAATTCGCAGTTGGGTTGAGCGCGGCTATATCGGACGGATTGATTTTTATATCGGCGAAATTTTCAAGGCGTCATATTACAAGCAGTACGAAGAATTAATCGCGCTTTGCAAAGCGTTAGGCGGTCGCGTGTGCATGTTCAGGAACCACTCGAAAGTAATTGTGGCATTAGGTGAGCGATTCGACGCCGTGATTGAAAGTTCCGCGAACGTAAACACGAACCCGCGCTGTGAGCAGGCGGCTATCACTGTCGACACCGAGCTTGCCATTTGGTATAAAAATTTTTTCGACGGCGTGAAAAGTTTTGAACGAAACTTTGATGATATTGAGCCGTGGAGACCAAACGCCGATTCGTAATTCTCAAATGACGGACGCCGATGCACGCTGATAATCGTACAGCTCAATAAAAAATCCCTGCCGAAACTGGTAGGGATTTTTGTATTACGAAATTGCCTTTAGGATTTACCCAAAACATAAATTCTTATAATATATAGTAAATGCGCTTTGACGGTTGCCAAAAAAGAAATTTAGGCTTTTAAGGGGTGAATTGAAGGATTTATTTGAAGGACGTAGAATTAACTTGTAAAGGGTAACAAAGGTATCTTTCAGCCGAGTTATCTGAAATTAAAAATCGACGATGACTGGTAATCACCGCCGACTATGTTTCAAAACTCAAATATCCTGTAGCAAGGAACCAAAACAGCGAACGTGTCTTTTTTGGTACACGCGAGCCGTTAAGCACTTTTGAGCTTGTCAAGTCTATTTTACATTTGGGGAGTTCGACGGAGCCCGTAAAAATCCTTCAACTTTTCTTTATGCGCAGTGGCGAAAATCACCAGAACAGGAGATGAAAAATTTTGGGCTTAGGAATTTGTTCAGGAGCTTATGTGCAGCGTCCCGACCTTCAGCTATTGTTCCGCCTGCGGATGGGCGGCGCGGCGGAATTGCCGTGTGAGATTCGCAAGCGGCTTGACGAGCGGCAAGACAATCGGCGACGCAGAATCAAAAAGAGGAAGTTCAGGCAACATTAATTAATTCGAGGAAACTCAAATAGGAGGAACACATATCATGATTCAAAGGATTAAAAAACCTTTTGGCGAAAGCGCAAAAGACCTTCAAGCGGCAATCGACGCGGCGGAACAGCGCGGAATGTATTTGTCGGATATTATCTTGTCGGCACCAAGCAGACCAGATGGAATTTTCGGCGAGGGTGGCTACTTGCTGATTTTCCGGGAGGCAAAGACAGATGAAAAATCTTGAGAGCTTGCAAGAAGACCGCCGCCGACTCGTCACGGAAACGCAGAAATTTCTTGACCGTCACACGGACGCCGACGGGAAAGTTTCTGTCGAAGTAGCCCAAACGATTGAAGCAATGTTTAAAGATATAGAGCTTTTGGATAAACGTTTGGAAGCGGAACTTTCTAAACCGACAAGCAAGCCGATTCGTGACGCACTCGTCGGCGGATTATTTAACGACGGCAACGGAGGAACCCAAATGGCACGAAAAAATTTTACGGGAATCACTGATGAAAATTACCGCAAAGAATTTATCGCGGCGATTCGTTCAGGATTCAAACAAGTTAGAGCAGAATATCTTCGCGAAGGAGTTACGACGCAAGGCGGTTATCTTGTTCCGAGCGAGATGCACGACGAGATTATCAGCGAATTAACGGCGGAAAATGTTTTTCGTCAAATCGGACGATTAATCACGACGGCAAGCGAGCACAAAATCCCGTTGGTAACGTCGAAACCAACGGCGGCATGGGTAGCAGAAGGCGCGGACATTTCTATCAGCAATGAAACGTTCGGGCAAATCAGCTTAGATGCGCACAAATTGGCAGTGGCGGTGAAAGTCACTAACGAATTGCTTCAGGACAGTTTTTACGACCTTGAAGCACATTTGGCAAAGGAGTTTGCAGACGAATTCGCCCGTGCCGAGGAAAACGCAATGTTGAATGGAACGGGCGACGGACAACCCAAAGGTATTTTGCCGCTATTGTCGGAAAGCGCGACAGGCACATTGCAGACCACCGGGGCAAATATTACGGCGGACGACCTTATAAATTTAATGTATAGCGTCGACCGTGTATATCGTGGTAAATCAGTTTGGTTGGCGAGCGATGCAACGCTTGCCCAGATTCGGCGCTTGAAAACTACCGACCAAGCTTTTATTTGGGAACCGTCAATGCAAGAAGCAGAGCCGCCGAGAATTTTCGGGCGACCCGTCTACACGACGAATTTCCTGCCGTCGCCGACAGCGGGGAATGTCGCTGTATTGTTTGGTGACTTCGAGGATTATTTTTTTATCGGCGAACGCGGGCAACGAGAATTCCAGCCGTTAAGAGAGCTTTACGCGTTAAGCGGACAAACGGCATTTCTCATGGTAGAACGGATTGATTCAGTCTTTACGAATATGGCGGCAATTCGGGGTTTAAAGATTCGAGCTTGAAATAATCGCCGAACAGGAGCAAACACAGGCACGCCCAAAAACCCTTGCCAATAGTGGTAGAGGCGTGCCTGTGCATCTCAAATAACGGCGAACATCTCAAACTACCAATAACCCGAACGGCAATAATCAATTTAGGATAAATTCCCGCCGTGAGGAAATTGACCTTCCCGATACGGAAATTGAAACGCCGTAACCTTATCCCCGCTGTTCGCATTTCTCTTGCTGAAAAACTTAAACCCGTCATCGCCGCGAAGGCGAAAGAACGTCAAGGCGAGCGAAATGACATTGTCAAAGTTCAGAAGAAGAATCGCCAACACCGCCGCCAGCACGAGAACAATGTCGGTTCAAATCCGACCTGCCGCCTTACAAGGAGAAACATTATGGATTTAATCACGACACAAGAAAACGCGGCGACGAATTTGCCACAACTCGAAATTGAAATCAAGTTTTATCTCGGACAGACCGCGCAAAACATTATCGAAGTCGGCAAGCGGCTGATTCAAGCAAAATCGCTCGTACAACACGGCGAGTGGCAAGATTGGCTGAAGAATAATTTTCAGCTTACAGACCGAACCGCAAGAAATTTCATTCAATGCGCGGAGCGGTTTGGCAAAACGGAAATCGATTTCCGTTTTAGCTCTACACAGATGATAGCGTTGCTGTCGTTACCAGACGCCGAAGAAACCGAAAAAGACGGATTATCAAGTTGCAAAAGCCGCAGGAGTTTCACATGACACCATTGCCAAAGTTGAGAAAATTGAAGCTAAGGCAAATGAAAAAGCCGCCCCACGATGAAGGACGACCCGAAAATTTTTATCTCAGATAACACAAAACGGCTTGTCAATCCACTGTCACGGTTTTATAATTCAGGTGTCAAATCTTAATTACATAGCCGCTACTGGAGGAGACCGCCGCCTACGTGTACCTTCACTTAACCACACATAGCCAAGCAAAACCGCGAACGTCCCGAATTAACGGAAACGCGGAGCCAATTACTCCTGCAACTTGTTTTATGTATGGTACCCGAAGGCAGATTTATTCTATCACCGAATTTGTTGACACGCAACACGGCGAACGAAAAATTATTTGCGGCAGAAATGGAGGAAACAATGACCTTACAGGAACTGAAACGCAGAGCAAAATCTTTGGGCTTAATGATTCGCCGCGACGGACACGGCAATTTCATTCTTACCGATGCCGCTACAAACACCGTTGCGGCTTATCCCGCAACTATGTCGCTTGACCAAATCGAAGAGTGGCTTAACGACTACGAAGCAATTTTCGACAACGATTCACTCAATTAACCGACCGCCGATTTTTGCCGAACGTGCTAAAGAAAAACAATTATCTACGTTGAAACAAAATACCGTTTTGGCAAATTTGCCAGAACGGAGCGAAGCTGTGAATACACGTGCCGAATTGGCGAATACGGGAGCGGCTTAATTTGAGCTTATCCCGTATTCACGGCGGCTATTCACAAACAAAAGGAGCGATTTACATGTTGACATTTAAAGAATTTTCGGCGGCAACGAACATTTCAGAACGAACACTGCGCCGCATGATGAAAAGCGGAAAGCTTATTCCGGCTCAATACAACGGCAAAGGCAAGCCGTCACTTTTCAGCGAAGGACAAATCGCCGAGGCTATAACGTTGCGCGGAAAAAGTTCACCGACCAATGACGTTGAAGCCGCAACCGCTGATAACTCAAATGACGGTGAAGATGCTATCCACGTATCCGAGACCGAACACGCCGACATTTCGGAATCAGATGAAACGCCTACCGACAACGATAACACGGATATTGCGATTGACGTTGACGGCGACATTATCCAAAGTGAAGACCGCACCGAATCACTTACTTTAGAACAACGCGTTGCCCGTATTCGCCAACTTAATTTCATGCGCGAGAAAGCCAACGTTGTTTTCGATATTGCTGTCGGAAGAGAACTCATTGCGGCAAAGTCAATGGTTGGACACGGAAACTGGAGCGATTGGCTTAAAGAAAATTTTGAATGGACACAACAGACCGCGAACAATTTCATGCGTATTGCTGAACGTTTTGGCAGTGGCAAATTGAAAAACGTTTTTCAATTTCAACGGTCACAACTGCAAGCCTTGTTGTCGTTGCCCGTTGGTGAAGAACAAGAATTTGTCGACGCTCAAGCAGAGGCGGGCAAGCCCGTTGTGGAACAATCGGCGCGGGAAGTTCAGCGCAATGTCAAGGCATGGACAAATCACGCTACACCGACCGAACAAAATCCTGTTGAAGATTCGCACGTCGAAGAATCAATCAGCGAGGATTATCAATCAGACAACGAGCAAAGCAATCACTTTCGCGGCTTTGTTGACATTGACGACGATACCGAATTCAACGCCCAAGAGACAAGCACGCCCCAAAATATTGAACTCATTACGGGCGTGATCCAACCCGAAACTTTTTCCACTTCCGGAATTGGTGACGGCGTGCCTGTCAATGAAGACGAAACATTGAGCATTTCACGAGACGAGGCGCGACGGTTGCTTGACGATATTGCCGCGCTTGTTCCGACCGCTGACATCTGCGCAGTCACCGCCACGATTGATAAACTCAAATCAATTCGTGACTATTTGCGCAAAAAAAATACACCCGCCGACCGAAGCGAGCAGAAAGGATAAATCAAAATGGATAATATGGATTCTATCAGTATCGAAGAAAAAGAGCAACTGCTTTACGAGCAAATGTTTATCCTTGAAGATTTACAGACTGATATTGACGGTCTGAAAAATTTTCTCGAAGCGAACAGCGGCACATGGAATTGTTTGGAACTTGAAACACTCAAACATTTCAAATGCCGCCACGTCGAAAAATGGTGGTTACCTGCCGCACGGGCAAAACTTGCCGTTGTGAAATCGAGCAAACAATCCGACGAGCCAATTCAATCTTATCCGACAATGATTATTCCCGCAGACGTTTCAATTCCACGAGGAAATTACATTGCTCAATTAACCTGCCCGATTAATTCTTTAAGTGAAACGGCACGCAGAGACATACAGCCAAAAATGCATGTCGGCAGGGAAAAAACTTTGTTCAATGCCGAGGCGTTAAAGAGCGACGCGAAGATTATTCCCGTTGTCGAAAGTCCCGATTCGGCAATGTCAATTTGGCAAGCGACAAGCGGCACGCTCCCCGCCGTTGCTTTGGCAAATTTTGAAATTCGAGCGGCAGTGAAAGAAAAATTGTTGACGGCTATCGATGAAATTAAACCCGTTGACAAAAAATATTTGATTCTGCTTGACGGAGATTCAACGGGAAGAGTGGCAGCAGGAAATTTAATTGTTGACTTGCTTAACGTCTATGTTCCCGCTGTCGCCAGATACTTTGACGATTTTCTTGATACCGAGGACAAAAAAATTTGCGCGGATGCGGAAGGCAGAATCAACGCGAACAGTATCTTGCGTGTCAAAGGCAACGAATTCTTGAGAAATCTACTTGACCGCATTATCGCCGACACCGAAAAAGATTTTATCCGTGTCGAAAAGGAACTTGCCAATGCACAGGAAGAAGCCGAGCGCGTTGCTTTGACTACGGAACAATATTTCTTTCTGTTTGACGGAGACACGAGCGATAAGGACTTCGCCGAACGCATGAAATATCTTTTTGGCGACCAAATCCGCTGGATAACCGACGACTTGTCATGGTTGATTTTTGAACGCAATAAACACGGCGGCGGCGTGTGGAAAAACAAAGGCAATCACAATTCTCAAATCTCTCCTTTTGCTTACAATCTATCAGACCGTCTCGAAGCAAACGCAAAAAAAGATAAGGAACACGACAAGAAAATTGCCAACGCGTTCAAGGCGGCGGATAAATTTTCGGCAACGATTAACATGATGAAAGCTTTACCATCAATCCGAATCACGGCGGCGGACATAGACAATCACCCCGAACTTTTGAACACGATAAACGGCATCATTAATCTGGAAACGGGCGAATTTTATCCGACTATTGACCCGTCACTTATTTTGACGAAACAAGCCAACGCCGTTTATCGCGGAAAAGATTTTCGCAATAAAACTGTCGACGACTTCTTGACGAGTATTCAGCCGAACGACGAAACTCGCGCCGCGCTTTTACGATATTTGGGTTATGGAGCGGCGGGGCTTATCCGTGACCACATCTTTCAAATTTGGCGCGGTGACGGCAGAAACGGAAAGTCAACGTTGCTTAATTTGGTAACTGAAACGTTGGGAACCTATTGCGTGACTTTGGCTAAAAGTGCTGTACTCAATACCGGCAAACCAGACGACCCAAACGCGCCGACCCCTGCATTGTCGGTACTCGAAGGAGCACGATTAGCGATTGTGCCCGAATTGCCCCGAACAGCGAGAATTAATACAGAGCTGATGAAACATCTTAGCGGCGGTGACCCGTTGCCGATTAGACCGTTACATTGCGAGCAACGGACAATTAAGCCCGTCGCCAAATATATTTTGAACGGGAATTTTGTTCCGACCGTCGACGATGCAAATGACTTCGGATTAAATGAAAGAATTCGCAACATGCCTTTTAACCAGACCTTCACAGGAAACCGAGCCGACCTGCGATTGACTGAAAAACTTTTAACCGATGAAGCGCGCTCCGCAATGCTGTCGATATTGGTTACCGAGGCGGGAAAATGGTATCGTGATGGTTTGCTTGAATCAGCTGAAATGGTTGCGGCGAAGGACGAATACATTAGCGCCAATGACTTTATCGCCGAGTTTGTTGAAGAGAATTGCGAATTCGGCGACGGCTTTATCGAACTTCAAGTCTTTATCGAAGAAATCAAGAAAAGTTCCGATGAGGCACGAAAGACGCCCGACCGCATGTTGAAAGATATGGTGAAAAAATGGCTTAAGCGGAAAAAAGGTGTGGAATATAAAAAAAGCTCCGACAATAAATCACGGCGTTGGGGATTTTCAGGGATTTACTGGACAATTTAATAGCTCAACCAATCGGGATTTTCATAATCCCGAT
>CAMUZL010000104.1 GCA_947165185.1 uncultured Selenomonadales bacterium | reverse complement strand
CGCTCGTCACGATAGAAAATCTGTTGACGCCCGCCGCTTCGTTTGCTTTGGCGACAGCAAGAATTTTTTCAACGGGCAAAAAATCGTATTCGTCAATGCCGGTGCAGTGCCGCGCAGATTGAGCGCAATATTTGCAGTCCTCGCCGCAACGTCCGCTTTTGCCGTTGATAATCGTGCACAAGTCGACGTGATTGCCGCAAAAATTTTTCTGAATCAACGCCGCGCCCGATTGAATTTCGTCAAGCGGTGTCGTCAACAAAAAATTTACGTCGTCCGTAGGTTGAAGTCGTTCGCCCGAAATAATTTTTTCCGCAATGTCCGAAGCCGTCAAAGTTATCTGCCTCCCAAAATTTTTTGCAAACGCACGCCGACGAACGCTGCCGCCGCCGCTTTGAGCAAGTCGCCGGGGATGAACGGGAAAACCGCCATCGTGAACGCCTGCCACAAATTCACGTCCGACAGCAAAATCATCGACGCAAGCCCGCCCGCGTAAGTTATCGGCACTGCAGTTAAAATATTTGCCAGCGCGTAACGTTTGAAATTCGGCACGGAACCTTTCAGCGCACTCAACACGGGGAACGCAATCAGCCACGCGAAATAAAATCCGCCGACGGGGCTTAAAAGTCTCGCAAGTCCTTGCCCGCCCGCGAAGACCGGCAAGCCCGCCGCGCCCAACAAGACGTAAACCAAAATCACCGCGAAAGTTTGTTTCGGATTTAAAATGTAAGCCGTCAGCCCCAGCGCGAACGTCAACGCCGTGACCATGCCGGGCGTGAACGGCAGCGGGAATGAGATATAAGCCGATACGCAGCACAGCGCGACGCACATCGACATTTTCGACAGCTCGCGCACGTTTGAACTTTGCATTGAAATTTCCCCTTTCGTAAACGTTGACGATTATAATCACCGCGTTTGTCAACGTCAACGCTTAGAATTGTTTACCGAAAAATTTTTTGCAAGTCAACGCTCCGTCTGTTAAACTTTTGCCGAGGTGACGAAAATGTTTGAACGAAAACTTACGCGACAAATTTCCGTTGGCAACGTGAAAGTCGGCGGGCAACATGATGTTGCATCCAACGGGCGCGCTCTAACGTTGCGAAAAAATCAGCTCGTCACCGCGTGCCAAGTTTGACGAAAAATTTTTGGAGTGATGATAAATGTTTGAACGAAAACTTACGCGACAAATTTCCGTTGGCAACGTGAAAGTCGGCGGGCAACATGATGTTGCATCCAACGGGCGCGCTCTAACGTTGCGAAAAAATCAGCTCGTCACCGCGTGCCAAGTTTGACGAAAAATTTTTGGAGTGATGATAAATGTTTGAACGAAAACTTACGCGACAAATTTCCGTCGGCAACGTGAAAGTCGGCGGCGGTGCTCCGATTAGCATTCAGTCCATGACGAACACGAAAACTCACGACGCGGCGGCGACGATTGACCAAATTAATCAACTCGTGGCGGAAGGTTGCGAAATTGCTCGCGTTGCAATTCCCGACATTATCGCGGCGAAAACTTTGGGCAAAATTATTTCGGCGGTCGACGTGCCGATTGTCGCGGATATTCATTTCGATTACAAACTTGCGCTTGAGTCAATCGCTCAAGGTTGTCAAGCGTTGCGGCTCAATCCGGGCAACATCGGCGGGGCGGCTCACGTTCGCGAAGTCGTCAAGGCGGCGCAGTCTCGAAAAATTCCGATTCGTATCGGCGTCAACGCGGGTTCGCTCAGTCGCAAACTTTTGGCGAAATACGGCGGCGCAACTCCCGAAGCTCTCGTCGAGTCTGCACTTGAGCACGTGAAAATTCTTGAGGACGAAAATTTTTTTGACATAAAAATTTCGCTCAAAGCGCATGACGTGCCGTTGACGTTGGCGGCGTATCGTTTGATGAGCGCGAAAAAAAATTACCCGCTCCACGTCGGCATAACGGAGGCGGGCACGGTCAACACGGGCGTCATTAAGTCGGCCGTCGGTATCGGCGCACTTTTGGCGGAAGGCATCGGCGACACGATTCGCGTTTCGTTGACGGGCGATCCCGTCGTCGAAGTCAAAGTCGCCAAAGAAATTTTAAAATCGCTCGGCTTGCGTGACGGCGGTGTTACTTTGGTTGCCTGTCCGACTTGCGGGCGCACAAAAATTAATCTGCCCGAAATCGCCGCGCAGGTTGAGGAAAAAATTTCGTCGATTGAACGGAGCTTGACTGTCGCGGTTATGGGTTGCGTCGTCAACGGCCCCGGCGAAGCGCGCACGGCTGACGTGGGCATTGCGGGCGCGGACGGCGAAGGAATTATTTTCCGCAAAGGCGTCATTGTTCGCAAGGTGCCCGAAAGTGAACTTGTCGCCGAACTGTTCAAAGAGATTGACGCGATTATTAACGAGTAAAAAAATTGCCCGTCGATAGTGACGGGTTTTTTTATTGCGCGGAAAATTTTTGTTGCAGTGCTTTTGACGGGCAACTTTCGACGCAACGCCCGCAACGCACGCATTCGGCGGAATTATTTTCTTTCGTCGGGTCGAGATTGAGCGGACAAATTTTTTTGCACCGCCCGCAGTTCACGCACGCTTGCTCCGAAAAATTCAGTTGCCAAAAACTCCAGCGATTCAACAGACCGTAAATCGCGCCGAGCGGACACAGCACGCGGCAAAAAAATCTGTGGACGACGACGCAACCTACAATCACCGCAATCAGCACGGAAATTTTCAGCGCGAACAATTTTCCCAACGCGGCGCGAAATTCTTCATGCGCGGCAATCAACGGCAAGCCGGCTTCCAACGTCCCCGCAGGGCAGATGAATTCGCAAAATGTCGGCTGACCCAACGGCAACGCGGCGGGCAAAATCAGCACGAAAATTATCAGCAAAAAATATTTCACGCGAGTGAGCGCACGCGGCAAAATTTTTTTCGGCGACGGGATTTTGTTCAGCAAATCTTGCAAAAATCCGAACGGGCACAAAAATCCGCAGACCGCCCGTCCCAACAGCAAGCCGATTAAAATCACGGTACCCGCCGCGTAAAAACTTCCCGTTTGCAACGCGCCAATCGGACAGACGAACGCCGCCCCGGGACACGACCAGCAATTCAGCCCCGGCGCACAAAAATTTTTCAGCCCGCCGCGATAAAGTTTACCGTCAAAAAAATTCGCCGCGAAAGGATTCGTCAACACCAGTGCCGCGAATTGAATCAAACGTCTCGAAAAAATTTTCATTGACAAACTCCGAATTTCAGAGGCCGTCAAAATTCTTTCAGCCCGAAAGTTTTCAGCGCGCCGACGGAATTTCGCCAATCGCGTTTGACTTTAACCCACAGGTCAAGAAAAATTTTCGTGCCCAAAAGCATTTCGATTTCGGGACGCGCCTGCTTGCCGATTAATTTCAACATTGCGCCGCCTTTGCCGATTAGAATTCCTTTTTGCGAATCGCGCTCCACGTAAATTGTCGCCCGAATAAAAATCGTGCCGCCTTCGCGCTGTGTGAATTCGTCAATGTCGACGGCGATTGAGTGCGGAACTTCGTCTTCGGTTGCGTGCAAAATTTTTTCGCGAATCAATTCGGCGACAATCAAACGTTCGGGCTGATCCGTCACCATGTCGGCGGGGTAATATTGTTCGCCTTCGGGCAAAAATTTTTTCGCCTCGTCAAGCAGGGCGTCGACGTTCGTGCCTTCAGCCGCGCTAATCGGGACGACCGCCGCGAAATTTCTGCGGGCGGAGTATTCGGCGATAATCGGCAAAATTTTTTCGCGTTCAATCAAATCGACTTTGTTGACGACGAGGATAACGGGCGTTGTCGTCGAGTTGAGCCGTTCGAGAATATATTTTTCGCCGCCGCCGAATTTTTCCGTCGCGTCGATGACGAAAAAAATCGCGTCAACTTCGTTGAGCGTGCCTTCCGCCGCCTTGAGCATGTATTCGCCGAGTTTGAATTTCGGCTTGTGAATTCCGGGCGTGTCGACGAAAATAATCTGCGCGTCGTCGCCCGTCCAAATGCAACTGATTCGGCTGCGCGTGGTCTGCGGCTTGTCGGAAGTGATGGCAATTTTCTGCCCGATGATTTTGTTGACGAGCGTGGACTTGCCGACGTTCGGGCGACCGATTATCGCGACGAATCCCGATTTATAATTCATATTGAAAGCCTCCAAAAAAATTTGAAGTCGGGAATTGTTGCGCCGGTTTAATTCCCAACTGCCGACTCCAAAAAAAATTCCCGCAACCGACGCGGGAGAATTCATAATTCGGGCTTCAGTGAAATGACCACTGACACCTAAAATTATATTTCAGTCCAAAAAATCTTTGAGTTTCTTTGAGCGTGCGGGATGACGCAATTTCCGCAACGCCTTCGCTTCGATTTGCCGAATTCGTTCGCGTGTGACGTTAAAACTTTTGCCGACTTCTTCAAGCGTGCGCGCTTTGCCGTCGTGCAAACCGAAACGCAGTCGCAAAACTTCTTTTTCACGCGCCGTCAAAGTGTCCAAAACTTCGCCGAGCTGTTCTTTCAGCAAGATGGCACTTGCGGCGTCGGCGGGAGCTTGCGCGTCGTGATCTTCGATAAAATCGCCGAGATGCGAATCGTCTTCCTCACCGATTGGTGTTTCAAGCGACACGGGTTCTTGCGCGATTTTTTTGATTTCGCGAACGCGATCAACGGGCACTTCCATTTCGACGGCAATTTCTTCGTCAGTCGGTTCGCGTCCGTTTTGTTGCAACAGGTTGCGCGAAACTCGAATCAACTTGTTAATTGTCTCAACCATGTGCACGGGAATTCGGATTGTGCGCGCTTGGTCGGCAATCGCTCGCGTTATCGCCTGGCGAATCCACCACGTCGCGTAAGTCGAAAACTTATAACCTTTGCGGTAATCGAATTTCTCGACGGCTTTAATCAATCCGAGATTGCCTTCTTGAATCAAGTCCAGGAACAACATTCCGCGCCCGACGTAACGTTTGGCGATTGACACGACAAGCCGCAAATTTGCTTCGGCAAGATCTTTTTGTGCTTCGGAGCGTTCATTTTCGTCCGGCGACTCCATTTGTTTCGCCAATTCTTTTTCTTGTTCGGCGGTGAGCAGTTGCACGCGTCCGATTTCTTTCAGATACATGCGAACAGGGTCGTCGATTGAAACGCTATCGGGAATGTTCATGTCGACTCCCACGGGCTTGTTTGGAATTTCCGCCTCCTCTTCGGATGCGGCTTCGGGATTTTCGACATTGCTTAAATCGTCGACGCCGTCAAGTGCGGTCGTTTCGGGCGACAAATCGTCGTCGGCTGTGTCGACAACGGTATCCGCGTAATCGGGTTCGGTGTCCTCGTCGGTTATGTCTATGCCCGCTTGTTGACAGCCGCTCAAAATTTCGTCAATTTCGTTAATGCCGTCCGTGTCGGTGCCGATACCCAAACTTTGAGTTATTCGCTCAAACTCGCTCCAGGTGAGCTTGCCGCCTTTTTGATTGCCTTTTTCGACCAACAACGCGATGACTTTTGAGGTGCGTCCTTTGCCGGTTTTGGTCTCGTCCGCGTGCGAGTCCGTCGTTTCGGGTTTCTTCGGCGCGGAAGAATTTTTTTTGGTTGCCGACGGGCTGCCGCCGCCTTTGTTTGGCGTGACAGGTTTATTTTTTTCTGTCACATTGCAGCCTCCTTTCGTTTCGGGTACAAATTTCTATTCCCTATAAATCGTCCATTTGCTCTTTGATTTTAAACGCTTCGAAAAATTTTTCGCGATAATCGGGATTGCCGCTTGCCATATATTCTTCTGCCCGGGCAAGCATTTCGACGTATTCTTTTTTTAACCGAATATAGTTAAGACCTTTGATTGCATCCTCAAAGGCGTGCACGTCATCTTCATCGCGTTCCTCGATTTTGCGTAACAATATTCGCGACAATTCTTCAAAAGCCTGCGCGCTCAATTCTTTGGCGGCGTTCAGATCGTTTGGTCGTTTACCGCTGTCCGCGCAACTTTTCAGCCACAGGAGAATTTCTTGATGAACTTTTGCGAACGAATTAAGCGGCACCATTGCCGTCACGTAAGAAATAAGTTCGCTGTCGTTCCACAACATGCGCAAAATTGTTTCGCCCGACGTTCTGACTAACGGATCAATCGGCTCTGAAATTTTTTTCGTGACAACTTGATGGGAAGACCCGGCATACGCGGAAAATTTGCGCCATTCTTCGTTGACAACGCTTTCTTCCAAAACAAGCGCGAGGGCAATTTTTTTTCGATACTCGTTGCGATTGACACCGGTAACTTTGGCGACGACGGGCAAAATTTTCTGCAACGCCTGAATTTTCCCGGGCGCGGTATTAATGTCGACGTGCGCCAAAACGTAATCGATTTGATAGTCAATCAACGACGCGGCATTTTTTACAAGTTTGTCGAAAGCCGCCTTGCCGCGGTGACGAACAAATTCGTCGGGGTCTTTGCCTTCGGGAACTTTGACGATAAAAACTTCCGCGCCCGCCGCCTGCACAATCGGCAACGCACGCATTGTGGCACGTTGTCCCGCCTCGTCGCTGTCGTAACAAAAAATAATTTTCCGTGCGTAGCGCAGAATCAATTTCGCGTGTTCGGGCGTAAAAGCGGTGCCGAGTGTCGCGACGACATTTTTAATTCCCGCCGCAACGAGCGAAATTGCGTCCATGTAACCTTCGACGACGATTGCGAAACCTGCGGAACTTATCGACAGATGTGCCTTGTCCAGCCCGAAAAGCAAATTGCGTTTGTTAAACAGCACAGTTTCGGGGCTGTTTAGGTATTTGGGCGAATTGTCGTCGGCAACAAGAATTCGCCCGCCGAATCCGACAGTGTGCCCGAAAACGTCATTTATCGGAATCATCACGCGGGAGCGAAATCTGTCGTAGAATCCCGAATTGTCATTGCGCCGCTTGATAAGCCCGACTTTTTCAAGTTGCTCAGCCGAAAATCCTTGTCGCGTCAAATAATTGAGCAGAACTTCCCAACCGTCGGGCGCGAATCCCAATTTGAACGTCTCGATTGTCTCCGCCGTAATTCCACGCCCCGCAAGATATTTCCTGCCGACTTCGCCGCGAGCTGTCTTGATTAGACATTCGTGATAAAATTCCTGCGCCAAAGCGTTGCACTTGAGCAAAATTTTTTCTTCGCGACGGCGGCGTTCTTCTTCGGGCGAAAGTTTTTTCGTCGGCAGAGGAATTCCCAACCGTTCCGCCTGCAACTTGATAGCCTCGAAGTAGCTGATGTTTTCAATGAGCGAAAGAAATTTAAAGACGTTGCCGCCCGTGTGACAACCGAAGCAATAAAAAAATCCCTTGGCGGCGTCCACGCTGAACGAAGGTGTCTTTTCGTTATGGAAAGGACACAGCCCCCAATATTTGCCGCTGCGTTGGTTAAGCGACACGTAATGGGAGATTACGGAATAAATGTCCGATCGCTCGCGAACCCGCTCGACAAATTCATCCAGTTCCGTATTGCTCACTGTTTTCAACCTCCGTGACGTTTATATTCCCCGTGACTTGTGAATTTCCTTTTTTCGACGCGCAAGAATTTTTGCGGCAAAAAAATAGACGCGCCTTGATTGACGTGTCGAAAGATTTTTTTGCGTCACTGAAAATTTTTGCG
>CAMUZL010000103.1 GCA_947165185.1 uncultured Selenomonadales bacterium | reverse complement strand
GCAAAATGCGTTCGATTTTTTCCGGCTCAATCGCCGCGTCCGTCAGCTGTCGGCAAGAATAACGAGCCTGTGCCAATTCCAAGAAACTCATGATGTATTCTCCTTTCGATTGTGAGCTTTAAGCTTTGAGCTTTAAGCTTTGAGCTTTAAGCTTTTGAGCGATAAAAATTTTTTTCTTAAAGCTTAAAGCTTACACCTTAAAGCTATTTTAAATACTCGCCGCGAATATCTTCTGTCGGCGGGGGTATCGGATAATCGCCGCTGAAACACGCCGTGCAAATCGGCAAGCCGCCCGCCATTTCGCTCAGGCACTCAATCGGCAAATAGCCCAACGAATCCGCGCCGATAATTTTGCAAATTTCTTCGACGCTGCGATTGTGCGCAATTAACTGTTCGCGGTCGGGAATGTCGACGCCAAAATAACACGGGTGACAAAACGGCGGACTCGAAACGCGCATATGAACTTCGGCCGCGCCCGCCTCCTTGAGCATGGTGACAATTCGGTTGCTCGTCGTGCCGCGAACAATCGAATCGTCAATCATGACAAGCCGCTTGCCTTTGACAACTTCGCGCAGAACATTGAGCTTGACTTTGACGGATTGAATTCGGCTGGATTGTTGCGGCTTAATAAAAGTTCGCCCGACGTAAGTATTTTTCGTGAAGGCAATGCCGTAAGGAATGCCCGACGCCATTGAGTAACCGACGGCCGCCATGTTTCCGCTTTCGGGGACGCCGACAACCAAATCCGCTTCAACGGGATGATGTTTCGCCAAAAGTTTGCCCGCGATGATTCGCGACGCCGTGACGCTCATGCCGTCAAAAGTTGTGTCGGGTCTGCAAAAATAAATATACTCGAAGACACAGCGCGCAGATTTTTCTTTAGCTATGGCAAGATCCATGTTTGATTCGATTCTGCCGTTGTGAAAAATCGTGACGACTTCGCCGGGCAAAACGTCGCGAACAAATTCCGCGTCGATTGTCTCAAGCGCGCAAGTCTCCGAGGTAATTATATAAGCGTTGTCTAATTTGCCGATAACCAGCGGGCGAAAACCCCACGGGTCGCGAGCACCGATTAATTTTCGCGGACTGGCGACGACGAGCGAATAGGAACCTTGAACTTTTTGCAGGGCGCGGACGGTTGCTTCCTGCACGGAACGGGATTTCACGCGTTCGCGGGCAATGTGATAAGCAATCGTTTCGGTGTCGGTCGTCGTCTGGAAAATCGCGCCGCCCATTGCAAGTTCGCGCCTGAGTTTCGGAGCGTTGACCAAGTTGCCGTTGTGCGCAAGCATCAAAGTTCCTTTGATATACGCCAAAACGAGCGGTTGAGAATTTTCGCGAGTGGACGCGCCCGCCGTCGAATATCGCACGTGCCCGACGCCGAGGTTGCCTTTGAGTTGGGAAATATTTTCCGCGTTGAAAACTTCGTTGACGCGTCCCAAATCTTTTTGGCAGATGACTTTGTCGAACACGGTACTCGTGTCGGTTACGGCAATGCCCGCGCTCTCCTGCCCGCGATGTTGCAGTGCGTACAGCCCGTAATAAATCGCCTGCGCCACGTCTCCGCCGCTCAAATCGTACATGCCGAACACGCCGCAATTTTCACCCGCAGAAGTCATTTCAAAATCCATTGCCGTCAACCCCTTCGCAAAATTATTGAGTCTTTGTGCCGCGAAAAATTTTTGCGTGCCAATTATATTTTAGCGGCTTAGGTTTGTCAAAATTTAGCTTTGAGCTTTAAGCTTTGAGTTTTGAGCCGTGACGATTTTCCTTAAAGCTTAAAGCTTATAACCTTAAAGCTAATCACGGGGCGACGACTTCCATTGAAAATTTATTCAGACCGTCAACGCGTTCGCAACGGAAATTTTTTCCGTACCCGCGCAGGATTTTCACGGACAAATTTTCGTCGTCAAATGGATTGTAAGCGCGCCCGCCGCTCGTCAACGTCAGTTCCAAAATTTTTTCCGCCTCGACATAAACAATGTCAATCGTCATGGAAATTGTTTCGTCAGCGGAATAACAGCCGTCCATTGTCGCGAAAATAATTTCTTCGCAACACAACTGCACACGGAGCGCAAATTTCCACGACAAGCCGTAGCGTTCGGCGAACGACAAAATTTTTCCCTGCATGGCGGGCAAGTCAAAGTTTCGTTCGGAAATTTCATGTCGGAAATATTTTTGTCGGCGAATGAACGCGATAGTTTTTGGAAGTTTGGGCGCGTCGAAAATTTCTGCGGGCGTGCCTTGTTCGTAAATTTCTCCGTCAGCGAAAAATAAAATTCTCGTGGCGACTTCGCGGGCAAAATTCATTTCGTGCGTGACGATAATCATCGTCAGATTTTTTTTCGCAAGCATACGAATCACGGCAAGAACTTCGCCGACCATTGTCGGATCAAGCGCGCTTGTCGGTTCGTCGAACAGCAAAATTTCCGGCTCCATCATCAACGCCCGCACGATTGCCGCACGCTGTTGTTGTCCGCCCGAAAGTTCGTCAGGGTAGCTGAAAATTTTTTCGTCCAGACCGACGCTCTCGAAAAGTTTTTTCGCTTTGACGCACGCTTCTTGCCGCGAAATTTTTTTCAGCTCGACGGGGGCGGCGATTGCGTTTTCAAGCAACGTCAAGCCCGCGAACAAATTAAACGACTGAAAAATCATGCCGACGCGTTGACGCAAAAGTTCAATCGGTTTCGTTGAAATGTCTTCGCCGTCGAAAAAAATTTTGCCTGCCGTCGGTCGCTCCAAAAGATTCAGCGTGCGCAGGAAAGTCGATTTGCCCGTGCCGGAGCCGCCGATTATCGCAATAATTTCGCCGCGCTTGACTTCCAACGAAATATTTTTCAGCGGAACAACGTCGCCGAATTCTTTACGCAAATTTTCCACGCGCAAAACAGTTTCCGTCATAGTTTTACACCGTCCAAAATTTTTTCGCGCTTGCGATTTTTCGGATTGAGTTTTTCGGCGATTCGGTCGGTGACGAACAATAAAAGCCGCGACAAAATCAAATAAATCACCGCGATGATGATTATCGGGACAAATGCGTCGTATGTTCGCGCCCGAATCAAGTCAGCCGTTCGCGTCAGATCTTGCACCGCAATGTAGCCGACGATTGCCGTTTCAAGCAGGGTGACGTTCAACGCCACTTGATACGACTGAAACAGGTTGCGAACGATTTGCGGCAAGATGAATTTCATGAACGCCCGCCGCTCGGAAAATCCCAACGACAACGCCGCTTCCGTTTGTCCGCGTGGAATTGCGTCTTCGCCGTTTTTGAGCAGATAGAACAGCGAAATGCTCAGCACGATTGAAAAAACCACCACGGCAGTTAAAATCGGCGGCACGTCGACATTGCTGAAAATCGTGTAGTAAAAGAACAGCAGCATTACCATTGTCGGCACGCCCTGCAACGTCCGATAAATCCCGTCGATGATTTTGTTGACGAATTTATTTTCTTCGCGATAAAGCATGTACACGCCGAAGCCCAAAAGCGTCCCGAAAATTATCGACGCGATTGTTATCGTCAAAGTTATCGCCGTGCCGTCAAGAATCATTTTCCAGCGGTCTTCATCGACAAACGAAACTTTCAGCCGAGTTTTCCACGCAGCAAAAAAATTTTCGTCACTTGCCGCGTCGACGCTCACAACCGCAACCGTTTGCTCAACGTAAGTCGGATTGGCGAAATTCATGCTCTGTTGACGTTCGGGCAAAATTTCAATCGCGTCCGCACCGATGTCCAGCTTGCCCGACGAAACGTCAATCAGCATTGTTTCAAACGAATCAACTTTAATTTCGTAATCGTAACCGTAAGCCGCGCAGAATTTGTCGATAAGCTCAACTTCGTAGCCGACGACTTCATTGCCGCGCAGATAAGCAAACGGAGGACTTTGGGCGTCCGTGCCGATTTTCAACGTGCCGTTTTCGCCCGAAAGATTCGACTTCGTAAAAGTTTGTCCGCTCTCGTCGCCGAACAGCCATTTTTTTCGGAGCGCGTCAAGTTCGCCGTTCGCCTCAACCGTCGCAAGAAATTCATTCATTTGGTCGCGAAGTTTTTGCCCGCGTTCGTTTTTCGGGAAAATGTAACTCAACGGCACGTCGCCCAACGATTCGGGAAGATATTTTACGTTCGGCATGTTGTGCCGCAAATTTTCCGCGTAAGTTTTCCCGATGACAAACGCGTCGATTTTGTGTTGCTTGAGATTTTCCACAAGGTCGCTCAAATAATCCAGCCCGATATATTTTGCGTCGGGGAACCGGTCACGCGCCCGCAATTCGTAAGCGCACTCAGGCCACGCGCCGATTCGCGCAGATTTTAAATCGTCGAGTGAATTTATCTGCTTGAAGTCGTTGCCGCAACCGCTCAAAAAAATTGCCGTCAAAAAAAGCAACGGCAGTAAAAAAATTTTACAGATTAAACTTTTCATTGCTCAGCGTGCCAAATGCAGGTTCACGAAATTTTTTATTTCGGCAAAAGATTTTATGCTGTCGTCGAGTTCGGGCAGGAGCAGTGCGAAATCGTGCGACATACCGCGATAAACCGTCAACGTCACGTCGAGTTCGTCCGCGGCGGATTTTTTCAGCAGTTCAATTCCCTCGTCGAGAAACATTTCGTGCCCGCCGACTTGAATCAGCATTGGCGGCAAGCCCGTCAAGTCCGCGTGAATCGGCGACAGGCGCGGGTCGCTCAGCGAAATTTTTCCGCCGTATGTCGGGTTGCAAACTTCGTTGTACATTTGCGGATTCGTCACGCCCAAAATTAAATCGCGTTCGGAATTTCCTGCGCGGGACGGCAAATCTGTTTCGAGCGTCGTCCACGGCGAAAGTAAAATCAACATTGCAGGTTGCGGCAAATTTTTTTCCTTCAGACGCAACGACAATTCCAACGCCAAATTTCCGCCCGCCGAGTCGCCGAATACGATTAAATTTTTCGGGTCGACGCCGCGAGTCAAAAGTTCTTTGTAAACGGCAACGGCATCGTCCAACGCGGCGGGATAAAGATTTTCGGGCGCAAGACGATAATCAAGCATGTAACCTTCGCGGGCGTCGCTCAAAACCATTTGCTTGACGGCAAAGTCGCGGTGAAGGTCTCCGAGTCCGTCAATGTATCCGCCGCCGTGAAGTTGCAAAACCACCCGCCCGGATTTTTGTTTGGAATTTGTCAGTTGCTCAACGGGGACGCCGTTCACCGAAAATTTTTTGTGTGACCAACCGTCGGGCACGGCGAATTTCGTTTTAATCTCTCCGCGAAAAAATTTCCCCATGTAGTCGGCGATATAATTTTGTTCAGCGGCGTCGGTTGAGAAAATTTTTCCCGAAGCAGGCAACTTCCACGCGGGCGCGGCAAAAGTCGTTGAGCCGAAAAGCAAGCTTAAACTTAAGACGCCTGCCAAAAATTTTTTCTTCATGATTGTGGCACCTCACTTGTTGTTTGGATAAAGTTTCGCAATGATTTTGTCGGGCAACTCGAAATGCTGATAATCTTTAAGATTTATCCAGTTACCGCCCCAAATGAAGCCGTGCGCCGTGAAAAGTTTGTAGCAAAGGTCGTCCGTGTCAATTTTGTGCGGAAAATTTTTCGTGCGGTCAACATAAGCCTCGGCGGTTGCGGGCTCCAAAATTCGCTTGTCGTCGGTAATTTTGACGTAGGGATTGTACAGCGTGTTGATGTCAATCGCCAGCCCCAAGCCGTGCTTTGAAATTTTCGTCGTGTTCGTAACGAATCGGAAGTTAAAGCATGACGAATTGTTATCACGCATGGAAAGTTCGTCGTTGGCGTTGTATTCGTCAATCAGCCGAATTTTTTCAATCTGATAGTCCGCCTCGTAAAGTTTTTGGAAAATGTCCAGCAAGTCGGCGACAATGTACGCGTTGCAAATTATTTCGCCTTCGCAAGTTTCGCCGCGAAAATTTTTGTGCAGGACGTGCAGATAACGCAAATCTTCACGCGGCAAGGTGCAGTTGTCTTTGAACGACTTGCCTTTGATTCGCGCAAAAATTTCGTCGGTAATTTCCGTGACGTAAAATCCGCGTTCGACGGCGTCATCTTCGGCTTGAGCGGCGGCGGGAATACAGCCCGTGCAAAGCATGAACGTCAGCAATACAACCAAAAATTTTTTCTTCAAGTGAATCACTCCTTTGACGCGGAAATTTTTCGTTGACGGCGGCAAAATTCCTGCCCGAAAAGTTTTCGTGACGAACAAAAATCGCTGTGCTATAATTCGCCCGCACGTAAAATGCAATTGGGAATTAGGAATGTGGAATTTGGAATTGTCGATACGGATTTAATTCCTCATTCCTAATTTCACATTCCAAATTGCTTTTTTTTGGAGGTTGATATTTTGAAATACATGACAGGCAAGGAAATCGCGGCGGCGTTCCTGAAATTTTACGAGGACAGAGGACATCTGGTCATGCCGAGCGCGTCGCTGATACCCGAAAACGATCCGACGCTTTTGATGATTGGCGCGGGAATGGCTCCGCTCAAGCCGTTTTTCACGGGCAAGTTAAAGCCGCCTTGTCCGCGTGTGACAACGAATCAACGTTGCGTGCGCACGGGCGACATCGAAAACGTCGGACGGACGGCGCGTCACCATACCGCGTTCATGATGCTGGGAAATTTTTCATTCGGCGATTACTTCAAAGCTGAAGCAATTCCTTGGGCGTGGGAATTTTTGACGGAAGTCTGTGAACTGCCACGTGAAAAGCTTTGGGTTTCGATTTATCCGAACGACGACGAGGCGGAACAAATTTGGCTCAAACAGCCCGGCTTGAATCCCGCGCATATCGTTCGCCTTGAAGACAACTTTTGGGAAATCGGTCCCGGACCGTGCGGCCCCGACAGCGAAATTTATATCGACTTGGGCGAAGAACGCGGTTGCGGCAAAGAAACCTGCGCGCCCGGTTGTGACTGTGATAGATTTTTGGAAATTTGGAACCTCGTTTTTACGCAGTTCGACAAGACAGAGGACGGCGAATACAAACCGCTTGAACATAAAAATATTGATACGGGTTGCGGGCTTGAACGTTTGGCGTCCGTGTTGCAACAGAAAAATTCCAACTTCGAGACAGATTTGTTGTTCCCAATTATCGAGTACGTCGAGAAAATCTGCGGCTTGAAATACGGCGACGACGCGGCGAAAGATGTTTCGATGAAAGTTATCGCCGACCATGCGCGTTCAATGGCGTTTATGATTATGGATAAAATTTTGCCGTCGAACGAAGGTCGCGGCTACGTCCTGCGCAGAATTTTGCGGCGGGCAATTCGTCACGGGCGCATGTTGGGAATTCGTGACGCGTTCCTTGAAGGCGCGATTGACACCGTTGCGAAAATTTACGGCGACATTCCCGATTTCGAGGAACTCGGCAAAAATCTTTCTTACATCAAAAAAGTCGTGCGCCTTGAAGAGGACAGATTCGCCGCGACGCTCGCGCAGGGCATGGAAGTTTTGACGCGTGAAATTGATTCGGCGAAGTCTGCGGGCAAAACCGAACTTGACGGCGAAATTTGTTTCAAACTTTATGACACGTTCGGATTCCCGTTTGAACTCACCGAAGAAATTTTGGCGGAAAATAATTTGTCGCCCGATAAAAACGGTTTCGATTCGGCAATGGAAAATCAGCGTCAACGCGCCCGCGCAGCTCGTGCCG
>CAMUZL010000102.1 GCA_947165185.1 uncultured Selenomonadales bacterium | reverse complement strand
TGAACGCGAAATTTCACGAAAAGGAAGCGCAGATTGTTGCCGACGCGGGACAGCGTGACGCCGTGACAATCGCGACGAACATGGCGGGACGCGGCACCGACATTAAACTCGGCGAAGGCGTGCCCGAACTCGGCGGGCTTTTCATTATCGGCACGGAGCGACACGAATCACGGCGAATCGATAACCAGTTGCGCGGACGCAGCGGTCGTCAAGGTGACCCCGGCGAATCGCGATTTTATATTTCGCTGGAAGATGATTTAATGCGCCTGTTCGCGTCGGAAGCCATTGCAAAAGTTATGGACAAACTCGGCATGGAGGAAGATGAACCGATTGAACACACGCTGATAACCCGTTCGATTGAGCACGCGCAAAAGAAAGTTGAGGCGCGCAACTTCGACATCCGCAAGCACGTTTTGGAATATGATGACGTTATGAATCAGCAACGCGAAATCATGTACGGCGAACGGCGAAAAATTCTGCGCGGCGAAAATCTTCGCGACAACATTGCGGGCATGGTCAACCACATCATCAAGCAGGAACTCAATCAGTACGCGAACGAAAAACTTTATCCCGAAGAGTGGCAACTTGACGAGCTGATTAAAGACGCCGAAAAAATTTTCGCGCCGCCCGGTATGCTTAAAGTTTCCGAACTGGAAAAACTCAGCCGCGACGAACTTAAAGAACGTCTGGAAACTTTGGCGGCTGATATTTACCGTCAACGCGAAGAAATTTTTACCGCGCCCGTCATGCGCGAACTTGAAAAAGTTGTCATGCTCCGAATCGTCGACAATAAATGGATGGAACATCTTGACCACATGGACATGTTGCGCGAAGGAATTAACCTGCGCGCTTACGGACAACGTTCGCCGCTCGTAGAATACAAAATCGAAGCGTTGGCAATGTTCGAGGAAATGGAAGGCGCAATCCAAGATCAAATCGCCTCGACAATGTATCACGTGGCAGTTGTGCAAAACGAAGCTCCGCCGTCTGAACAGCCCGCACGAGTTTACCAAACCGCCGAGCCCGCGCAGGTTGAGCAAGCCGACGAACAGCCCGCACGAGTTTACCAAACCGCCGAACCCGCGCAGGTTGAGCAAGCCGACGAACAGCCCGCACGAGTTTACCAAACCGCCGAACCCGCGCAGGTTGAGCAAGCCGATGAACAGCCCGCACGAGTTTACCAAACCGCCGAGCCTCCGCCCGTTGAAAAGCTGCAAATTCGTGCACGGGAAGCCGAAGCCGCCGTCCGCCGCGAACAGGCAAAAGTTGAAGACCGTCTGCAAACTGCCCGCGCAAGTCACGGTGGCGAAACTTCCCCCGCCGAAAGTAAAAAACGCGCCAGAGGTGCCGACGGCAAAAAAATCGGCCGAAATGACCCGTGTCCCTGCGGCTCCGGCAAAAAATACAAAAACTGTTGCGGGCGAAACAGATGACGATGCATACTAAAATTAACAAACCGTCGCGGGTTACACCAACCGGATGCAACGTCACGTTGCTTGCGGCCGAAACAGATAATCGAAGGTGATTTACATGCGAAACAAACAAGGGCTTTTGATTTACGATGATGAATTTCGTCGCCGTTTTATGTCGCCGAAAAAAATTGCTCTCAACAACGCTTGGGTAAAAAAACACAGCGAGTTGATTGATGCAAAAGATCGCGGCGAAATTTCTGTTCAAGAATACGATCGTTTGGTTGAAGAATTGGACGACGAACACACTGCGGCTTGTGAGAAACTTTACGATGAAGAATTCGGCGACAACTCCGCGAACGACGAAGATTTTTTTTCGCCGCCGATGTTTGCAAACGCTTGAAATATTTCGCCGCCGAATCATTCCGCATTACGCATTACGAATTACGCATTAAAGTTTTATGCCCAAGTCCCAGGACGACGGCCAATATGTTTCCGCAATGTCGAGGATCGGCTCAACAAGTTCCTCGACGTTTTTTATTTTGACGAGCCGCCAACTGCCCGACGTTGAATCGGATTTACCTGAAATTTTGTCGCCCAAAGTTTTTGCTTCGTTATCGACTTTGACGAATTCCAAAACGAAATTCAGCGAATCAATCATCTTGCCGTATTCGGAATTGTCGCCGACCATTTTGACTGCAAGCGTCGCGCTGTCGCCCGAAATTTTTTCTTCGCCGAAATCCGCGTGCACGGCGTCCAAAAGATTTTTCAGCTCGGCGGCAAGAAATTTAATCGGCGTGGCGGAAAAACTTTTCGCGTCCCGAAAACTCCCGTCGAAGTAAGCGGCAATGATTTTGTTAATCAAGCCCAGATGCACGCCGCGAAATTTTTCATTGTAAAAGCGCAGAATTCTCGCGCCGAACTTGAAGAATAAATCTTTCGGATAAAGTTCGTGGAACTTCGCGCAGTTTTCAGCAAGCACGTCGGTTGCCTCGTCATAGCCGACATCCATCAGCGGCTTCAAATCGACAAGCGCGGCAAAAGTTTTCTCGTCGCGAGAATCAATCGCCGCCAAAATTTTTTTCAGTTCAGCTGTCGGGCTGCTCATAACTCAATCAACTCCGTCAAAAATATTTGAAGTAATTCGGTCGTCTGATTTGCTTCCAAAGCTCGGACGCTGTCCAAATTGGATGCAACGTCACGTTGCTCAACTCCGTTAAAAAATTTCCCGCGCCTTGACGTGGGGCAACGATAATTTTAAAATCGTTACACATTCCTAATTCCTAATTGCATTCGGGGGGCGGTTTCATGAACGACGACGATTTCCAAAAAAATTCCGCGCCGACACAAAACGAAGGCGATGCGCGTTTCGACGTGACTTCACTCGACGAGGTCAAAGACGAAAACGGCAACGGAATTTTTCACATGACGCGGCGTTTCAAATGGATTTTGATTCTGTCGCTGTTGCTTTTGATTGCGGCGGGCGTATTGATTTGGGCAGTGTACAACGACAAACTCGTCGCGGAGGTTTGGCAACTTGCGCTGTGGTGCGTGTGCGCGATTCTTGCGTTTTATTCCGTCGCGAAAAAATCTTTGGCGGCGGTGATTCTGAATTACGTTTTATTTTTCGGCGTGTCGCTGATTCCCGTTTGGTTGAAGGCGCAAGAAAATATTCAGGCGACAATCAAATTGTTTTCCGAATAAATTTGGCGATTTCGAGTCGCACATTTTTTTCGCCGGCGCGTTCAAAATCATCTCAGTGACGGCTCAAAGATTTTTTATCAGGAAGATGTCGCCCATTTGATAAATTAACGGCTTTGCGGGATTCAATTCGGCCAAGAGATTTTCAATCGGGTAAATTTTTTCTTTGCCCGTCAGCAAAAATTCTTGAACCGAAATGAAATTTTTGTAGCCGATTTCGCTGAGCATGTCGACCATTTTTTCGAGCAAGCCGATTTTTCGCCACGTCCAAGTTGTGCACTCCATGAAAACGGGGACATTATTTTTCGTGAGCAAATTTTTCGCGCCGAACAAAACTTTAGGCTCAAAACCTTCAGTGTCAATCCAGATGTATTTGACTTCTTCGGGCGCGATTTTATTTTCGGCAAGCAGGTAGTCGAGCGGCGCGATTTGAACTTTTTCGGCAGGCGTGTTGTATTCGGAGGGGATAAAACCGTTGCCGCCGGGATTTTCCAAATTTCTTTGTATGGCCAGCATTTCAAATTTGTCGCCGAGACCGCAGTTAATGAGCGTCGCCCGCGATTCCAAATCGTTGAGAATCAAATTGACGCGCAGGAGTTTGAAATTTTCCGCGTCCGGTTCTACGGCGAACAGTTTCAAATTCGGCGCGATTTTTTTGAGAAAATAAATTCCCGTCGTGCCGATGTTCGCGCCTAAATCCAAAAACCACCCCCCCCTTGCGTTATCGTCCGTGCCGTAATATTTTTTCGCCAGCGCGTGGAAAGTTTTCATTTCGTCAAGCGTGTGATTTTCGCGTTTGATATACGTCGACTTGATAACGAATTCATCTTTTGACGTGCCGACGTAATGCAGGTCTTCGGCGCTGCAAGCCACGTAATGATGCCACTGCCTGTGATTTTCAAAATTCAGCCGGCGATAAATTATTTCCGTCGTCGAAGGTTCAAGCAACGAGTAAAGCGCGACGGGATTTTCTATCCAACTTGCAATCGACATTGCGAAAATTACATTGTCCGTTGAAAAATTCATTGCCCGCATCGTCGACAACATTTCGTCGAAAATTTCTTGCGAGTTGTCGTCCGCGAAAATCAAAACGTAATCCCAATCGCCGCGCAGAATGACTTCGGCCTGATCGGGGTCGTCGGGTTTGAGCGTGCGAACAATTTCCGCGACGTTCGGACGCAGAAATTTTTTCGTCCAATTCGCGCTGTTGCCGGTGTAATCCCAAAGCACAAGTTTAAGCATCAAATCGCCTCCAAAAAATTTTCCGTCATGATAGCAAAAAGCAACTTGAAGTTGCATCCGATTGACGCGCCGTGTCGTGAAAGATTTTTAGCAAATCACCGCGCCGTAAAGTTTCAAACATGATAGCAAAAAAAATCCCCGCCGACAAATTTCAGCGGGGCAAAAGTTTTTTCGTCACGATTTATTTTTTTCGGAACGCAGAGGCAGGCTGCTTGCAACGCGGACATTTTTCGGGCGGGGCGTCGCCGACGTGTTCATAGCCGCAAACGGAGCAAACCCAAACCGTGCCGTTCGTTTCTTTCGGGGTGTCGTCGACCTCGGCAACTTGAACGTTGTCGACTTTCGGCAACTTCATGATTTTTTGCGCGGCAAGATTTTCGTAACCGAGCGGCGTGTGCGTCGACAAATAAACCGTCGGATTTTCGTTGAGGAAGTCGCGAACTTTGGACAGCGTGTCACGAGCGGCGGGCAAGTCTTCAAACACAACCGAAAGTTTATTTTCCAAAAGTGCCTCGTCGGTGTAAGTCACGTCGCCGTGAATCATGTAGAATTTTTCGCCGTCCTCAACGATGACGATACTGTTGCCTTTCGTGTGACCGGGCGCGAAGATATAATAAACTCCGTCGGCGATTTTTTGGCAAGCGGGGAAATTTTTGTAAGCACCGTCGGTAAAGTCCACGCGCACGACGTTATCGCCCGTCAACTTCATGTCGTCCGCTTCGATTCGCGAAATAAAAATTTTGGCGTTCGGGAAATGTCGAAGTTCGCCCGTGTGGTCGGGGTGTTTGTGCGTGATGAGAATTTTTGAAACTTGTTCGGGCTCGTAACCCGCTGCCTTGAGCGCGTCGACGTAATCTGCAATTTTGTCGCCGAAAGTTATCACCGAATCTTCCGTGACGGGGAAAGTTTCTTCCGCCGGAAAACCCGTGTCGACCAAAATAACTTCGTTGCCCGTGTCGATAACGTAATTTTGCAGACTCGAACGAAGTTTTTCCTCGGCAACGGAACCTGCAGGCAGACCGCCGCCGCACGCGAACGACTTCATCATAAAGCCGCCGCCAAAAAGTTTAACCGCAGAAATTTTCATTGTAGGTTTCGCCTCCGTTAAAGTTTGACCGTCAAGCATCAATCCGAGCGTCAATGCGCCCGCCGTTTTAATAAAATCTCTGCGATTCATTTGGATTTCTCCGTGAAGGCAGACGCAGGCTGACCGCACAACGGGCATTTTTCGGGCGGAGCGTCGCCGACATGTTCATAGCCGCAGATTTTGCAGACAAAAGTTTTTTGCGCGGGCGGAACTTTTTCCTCGAATGCAGTCGACGGTTGACCGCAGACGGGACAAACTTCGGGCGGATTGTCGCCGACGTGTTCATAACCGCAAACTTTGCAGACGAAAGTTTTCTGCGCGGAAGCGGAATTTTTCGGCGCGTACTTTTTCAACAACTCGTCCAAAATTACGCCGTGATGACCTTCCTGTTTGGCGAAAATTTCCATTTCGTCCGCCGCCGCAGTCAGTCCCGCCGCACGAACTTTATCAGCCAAAGCTTTGACGCTTGATTCGCCTTTAATTTCGGCACATTTGACGCCCGCAACCAACGCCCAAAAATCTTTCGGGTATTTGCCATTCAAGACCGCTTGACATACTCCCCACGCATAAATGCGGGGGATTCCGTTATCAACAACCTATGCTTCCAATAAAGGCGAAGTCTTACAAGGTCTCCTCCGCAGGACGATGCCCCGCCCTGTTCTTCTTTATTCATGCCGACAAAAACATTCGAGTTCCTTCGTTCAAAATATTTTTTGCCGCGTTTGTATCCCTATCATGGTATGCACCGCATTTCGGGCAACGCCACTCGCGCACGCTTAAATCTTTCGTTTTGGGATTTTTTTCGCCGCAATTTGAACATAGCTGACTTGACGGATAGAATCTGTCCACTTCAATTATTGTCGTGCCCATGCGTTTCGCCACGTATTTTAAAATCTGCAGGAACATTCCGAAGCCATAATCTTGCATTTTTTTGCCGTGACCGCGTTGCAAGCCTTTCAAGCTCAAATCTTCCACACAAATCAGCGCATACTCCGAACATAGGCGTTGCGCCAATTTCCAATGAAAATCTTTGCGTTGATTGTCGGCTCGGCGATAAATTCTTGCCAATTCAAGTCGCGCTCGTTCCCGTTTCTTCGACGTGGATTTTTTTTTCGACAGAGATTTTGACGCACGTTTTAAGGCTTTCATGTTCGACCGCAAAAATGACGGCGCGAGTATATCTTTCCCGTCAGACGCTATTAAAATTTTTTCCTTGAAGCCGAAATCATAGCCGACGCTTTCACCTGTTCGCGCCATAACTTCATTATCTTCATAATCCGTCACGACGAAAATAAAAATATCTCCCGTGCTGTCGCGTTTTACCGTCACCGTCTTAACCTTGCCGACAATCTCCCGCGATTTAAAATATCGGTACGCCTGATTATTTATGATGATTGTGTTATGCAATGCTTCAATTTTCCAGCCCGCCTGCTTCAGCGTGAATGATTTATATTTTTTCACACGCTTGAATTTCGGCGGCGAACATTTCACCTTGCGCTCAATGTTGTTGAAAAATAATCTGTAGGCTCGGTCGATTCTGTCGGTCACGTCTTGAACTGCCTGCGAGCCGATTTCCTTCAGATATGAAAACTTTTTCCGACGTTTGAGCTTTGTCAAATGTTTTTGCAACACCAGCTTTTGAAGATACTTGCCGAAAAGTTGATAGTAGCGTTTATGCAAAGCAAGGCAATGATTCCAAATGAGACCTGCCGCGTTTATCTGCCGATTCAGTTTTTCATTTCTCTGTGCGCGATAGAGCTTAAAGCAGAAAGTCTTCATTTATCATCACCTCTAAGCGCATTATATTTGTTCACCGTTTAATTTTCAATGTTTCAAAGCGGCGTTTCATCCCCATAGCTAAAGCAAGGGGCTTTCACGCCGCTTTATTGGTAAAACGTCGGCGCGGTCAGTCCGCAATTTTTCGCAAGTTCTTTAACCGTGATTTTGTCGACGGGTTTGAACTGCGCCAAATCTTTCAGCGACGCGGCAAGCAATTCTTTCGTCGTCTGTCGAACAATCATTTCGTCACCTCAGCAAAAAAATAACCCGACGCAGAAAATTTTGCAACGGGTAAATTCTTCAAACGGGTATTCGATTTTCTATTGCTTTGGCGATTGTCAAGTTGTCGGTTCCCGAAAAATCCGCACCGACAGCCATTCCCCGCGCAGGTTTGGTGACTTTGACGCCGGCGGGATTGAGCAATTTTGCAATCAACAGCGCAGTCGCGTCGCCTTCAACCGTCGGCTCGAACGCCACAATAA
>CAMUZL010000101.1 GCA_947165185.1 uncultured Selenomonadales bacterium | reverse complement strand
GGCGATTGCAATGGCACCTGCGGGCGCGTGGGTCGCCGTCACGGAAAAAATTTCCTCGACGATGATAATTTTGTGCGTGGCCGTCGCGCTGTGGATTGGAGCGTTTGACGCGGTTTACGGCGCACAGGACGAAAAATTTGACAAGTCGCAAAAACTTAATTCGCTGGCAACTCGTTACGGACAAGCGGGCGCGTTGTTCATCGCGAAAATTTTGCACGTGATTTCAATCGGCTGTTTCGCAGCGGTCGGCGTCCTGCTCAAGCTCGGCGCGCTGTATTTCGTCGGAGTTTTCGTCGCCGCGCTCGCGTTAATCTATCAGCATTCGATTGTGCGGGCGGGCGATTATCGTGAGGTAACTCAGACTTATTTCATGCGCAACGGAATTGTTTCCGTGGCAATTTTCATTTTCACCTGGCTCAGCTACGATTGACTTCAAAATATTTTCAGCCGCCTGCGGGCGGTTTTTTTGTTGGGACGCCATTAAATTTTGGTTAAGATTCATTTTTTGCTTATGGACAAGCGACAAATTATCGATTAAAATAACGAAGCAAACAAAAGTTTTCAGTATTCTTTCAGGGGAGTGGATGTCATTATGAAAAACAAAATTACGGTCAACAAGCTGAACGAGAAACTGCATTTTTATCTTATCTCGAACGGCAAACGTTACTATCTGTTCACGCAAGATTTTTCCAAAGGCGTGTATCAATTTTTCAAGGGCGGGCGTTCCGAAGCCGAGTTGCACAAATACAATCTGTGGCGCAAGAATCCCCGTTTGGACAAGACGATCGAAAAAATCCCGATGTACATGCGCTACGTGCTGAAAGAGGACAACGCCGCGTAATTAGACATAGCCGAAAAAAAATTGCCCCGTCAAAATCCGACGGGGTTTTTTTGTTGCTCAATCAAGTTTTTGTAATGTCGACAACTCTGCACTGATACGCTCCGTGAACGCGGGGAATTTCTTTGGCGGGTTGACCGTAAGTTTCCAAAAGTTCGAAGACATATTTCATGACGACAGCGACGGGAATTTTTTTCATGCAGGCAAGATTTTCTTCGCCGACTCGCGGGCAGGAATGATTTCCGCACGGGTGACACGGTTCGGGCGACTTAATCAAAATGTCTTTCGCGTCGTAGGGATAAAATCCCGGCACGGGCGACGCACCGAACATCGTCACAATCGGAATGTTTCGCGCAACGCCGATATGCATCGGACCGGAATCCGTCGTCAAAAACAAAACGCAGTTGTCCAGAAAGCCGGCAAGTATCGCCAAAGAAAATTTGCCTGTGAAAATTTTTAATCGGTCACTGTCGCGGTGATTCATTTTCGCGACGCAGGACGAAACAATTTCCGCGTCCATCGTGCCGCCCAAAAATGCCACGCCGTAACCGCGCTCAAGCAAAATGTCCGCGCACTCGGCGAAATATGAATCAAGCCAACGTTTCGTCAGCCAACTCGCGCCGATATTGAACGCAATGACTTTGACGCCGTCCGAAAAATTTTCGCGAAAAATTTTTTCTGCCTCGCGTGACGCCGCGTCGGAAATCCACATTTCAAGTCCGTTGTCGAAAATTTTTTCCACGCCGCAAGCCTGTTGCAAAACGTCGAAATGCGAATGAACTTGATGCTGTGAGCCCGGAATATATTCCGTTTTAAATCCGTGTTTGATGTGACGCGCTATCGAAGGATTCGGCATGGTTTTTGCGAACAGCCACGAAAAAAGCGGCTTGGCGTAGCCGACAATTTTTTTTCCGCCGCTGAACGCCGCCAACGCGCTCGCCCGCTCGTTTCGGTGAAGATTAATCACCAGGTCGAAATTTTCTGCGCGGAGTTTCGGAATTGCTTTGAGCAGGTCGGAAATCGTTTTATCAATTAAAATGCACTCGTCAAGATTTTTATTCAGCTCGACGAGGTCGGCAAGTTTTTTGTCGGCAAGCAACGCCAAATGCGCCGTCGGAAAATTTTTTCTCAGCGTCGTCAAAGCGGGCGTCACCAACATCAAATCGCCCAAATGCATAAGATTAATCACAAGAATTTTCATGAACTGCTCCTCAAATAACACGCGGGCACGAGCCACAGATAGAACGCCGCCAAAACTCCGCTCAACGGCGCGTCGATAACCGTCAAAATTACCGCGCAGGCGATTGACCACGGAATCAGCGGGGAGACCAACACGGCGGAATTTTCCAAATGCAACGCGAAAATTTCGGGGCGCGGCTCGACTTTGTTGCACAGCTGATGAGTCAACATTATCGCCAACGTTTGATTGCACGCGATCATTGACGTGAGAATCGACGCCGTTAACACGCTTGCGAACGGAGAAAATTTTTTGCCCGCCGATATAAAAATTTTTTGCAGACCGTCAAGGAAGCCCGTCGCCTGAAAAATTCCCGCGTAGCAACTCGACAGGCAGACAATCGCTACAACGTTCGCCATTGAAATTATTCCGCCGCCGCTCAAAATTTTTGCAAGTTCTTCGTCGGCGGGAAAATATCCCAACGCGGAAATTTTCAGCAATTCGGCAAGCGATAAATTTTGAACTTCAGCCGCAACGAAAACGCACGCCAAAATACTTGCGGACATTATCAACTGCACGCGCAGACGAAACAAACTCAGCACGACGATTAACACGGCGGGAATTAATGTTGTCGGATTTATTACAAACGTTCGCGCAAAAATTTCTTTGACGTTGACGCCCGCGCCGTCGCCCGCGAAAAAAATTCCCACCGCCAAATACAACACGCTTGCCAAAATCAGCGGGATTATCGACGTGCGAATCATTCCGCGCAGATTTCGGAAAATGTCCGTGCGTGTGATCGTCGCTATCAAAAGCGCACTCGTCGACATGGGCGAACACCTGTCGCCGAAATATGCGCCCGACAAAATTGCTCCGCCCGTCAGCCATAACGGCACGCCGAAACTTTCTGCCGTCGCCGCGCAGATTACGCCCATCGTCGCGCTTGTCCCGAACGCCGTGCCCGTCAAAACCGACACCAACGCGCACAGCCAAAACGTCAGCAACAACATCAGCGCGGGCGAAAAAAAATCTGCCGTGTAAAAAATTATCGCGGGGATGACGCCCGCCGCCCGCCAAAGTGCCGTGAGCATTCCAATCAGCACCAACGTCAGCAAAATCGGTTTCACTGGACGAACGCCGCCACGCCACATGCCGAAAATTTTTCGCGGCGTGTGACCGACTTCCAGCGCGTAGCCCGAAAAAAGTATCAGCCCGAAAATCAGCGCAAACAAAATCGGCAAGCCCGTTGCAACACACGCAATTAACGCCGCCGAAAAAATTCCGAGTAAAAAAATTTCCGTCATGATTATTTGCCGAGCCGGTGAAAAATTTCTTCGCAACGTTTCAGATATTCGCGCTGAAACGACAGAAAATTTTCGCCGTAACGAAGTCCGCCGCGTTCAAAAGCCTCAATCAACGGCGCATCATTTTCGGCGGAAATTATCAGATGCGGCAAAATTTTTTTCGTCATATCACGAAAATTTATCTGCTCAAACGCGTCATAATCAAAAACTTTTTCGGTTGAAAAATTCTCTTCCGTCAACAGTTGCGCTAAAATTTTCTGCGCGGCGGGTGAACGAATCACGCGGATAGACGCAAAATTTTTCGTCGGCAGGTAACGCAACAGAGACCGACTATTTTGCAACCGGCGGTTGAAACGTTTTATCGCCATCAAACAAAGCCACTTCGACAATCTGTCGTCGGGCTTAAGTTGCAGATTTTCAATCGTCCGCGTGTCAAAAAAAATCGACCAAAAATTTTTCACGTAAAAATCTTCGGTGAGCGTGCTCCACCCGTGACAACCGAAAGGCAACTTCCCGCCGTTTTTCCGAATGCAACGATCGGGATTGTATTCCATTGAAAATTTGTAAGCAACGTCAATCGGCGCGACGCGGAAATCGTCGACTTGCGTCCCGCAGTAAGACAAAATCGCGTCTTCGTTCAAATTTTCGTGCTGAGCAACCAAATCGGCGTGATTGAGCAAAAGATTGTAATGCGCTTTGACATTGCGGAGCGAAAAACCGCCGTTGCCCACGCGCAGAAATTTTTTTCCGACTTCAACCAAATACGGCCACGGCGCGCCGATATAGTCGTAGCCGAGCGAACAAAAATATTCCAGCGCGTCATAGAAAACGAACGCATCAAGTTGGTAAATCAAAATGTAGTCGAAGGCAAGAAATGTTTCGTAAAACTGCGGCGTCAACAGGAGCGTGCTGTAAGTTTTGACGCTTTGAAAATTTTCTGCGGGAAAATGCGCAATCATGTCGCCCGCCTCGAAGCAAGAAAAATTTTTGCCTTCGGGCGCGATGAAAATCAACGGATAGCGTCCCAAAACTTTTCGGGCTTGCGCGAGAGAAAATTTTTCCAATTCGTCAAGCTCACGGTAAACGGGAATGACGACTGCGATTTTCGACAAAATTTTTCACCTCGCCTATTGTCGATAATAGAACACGCCAAAACTTTCAGCCGTCGATTTTTGAGCGCGTCTTGTCGAGCAAGCTCATTTTCATGTCGTAATAATCGGGCGTCATATCCAGATAATGGCGGTGCGGATTTTCAAAACGCTGTTCCTCCTGCCAAATTTCGTTGGTGAGCTGATGATTGACGTAATCGCGAATTTCGTGCAACGTCGGAAGATTTTCCAGGCGCCGCCCGTCTTTGACATAAAGCCGCGAAAGTTTTTTCGCCGTGAAATTTTCAAACGAGCGATTTTTCCACGGCTTGACGGGATCGACGTAACGGAAAGGCCGGCTCATGTCGACGACTTCATCACGAATTGCAAGCATGTCGGCGACGGCGTGCCCCTGTTCGTCGTAGACGCGATAAACGTCCTTCAAGCCGGGGTTGGTAATTTTCTCGATGTTTTCGCTGACTTTGATTCGCGGGGCAAATTTGCCGTTTTCCTCGACCGCAACGAGTTTGTAAACCGCGCCGAACACGGGCTCCGACTTCGCCGTTATCAGACGTTCGCCGACACCGAAAGCGTCAATCGCCGCGCCCTGGTTGAGCAGTGAAGTTATCGTGAATTCGTCCAAACTGTTCGACGCGATAATTTTGCAGTCCGTCAAGCCCGCGTCGTCAAGTTGCTTGCGAATTTTTTTCGACAGATAAGCCAAGTCGCCCGAATCAATTCGCACGCCGCGCAGACGTTTGCCCTGCGGTTCCAAAACTTCTTTGGCGACACGAATTGCGTTTGGAATGCCGCTGTGAATCACGTCGTAGGTGTCGACCAAAAGCGACGCATATTCGGGATAAATTTCCGCGTAACGTTTGAACGCCTCGAATTCGTCACGGAAATACATAACCCAGCTGTGCGCCATCGTGCCGTTGACGGGGATGTTAAACAGTTGCCCCGCGCTCACCGTTGCCGTGCCGTTGACGCCGCCGAGAAACGCCGCACGCGCCCCGTAAGTCGCCGCGTCCATGTTGTGCGCACGACGGGCACCGAAATCCGAAACTGAACGCCCCTGCGCCGCACGAACGATTCTGCGGGCTTTGGTTGCGATTAACGATTGGTGATTAATCTGCGCGAGAATTGCCGTCTCGACAAGTTGCGCGTCAATCAAATTCGCCACGACAGTTATAACGGGTTCGTTCGGATACATAATCGTGCCTTCGGGGAAAGCGTAAATGTCTCCGCGAAAATGAAAATCCTTAAGGCCGTCAAGAAATTCGTCGCTGAAAATTTTTTGTTCGCGCAGATAGTCAATGTCCGCCGCGCTGAAATTCATGTTCTCGACGTACTCAATGACCTGCTCAAGTCCGGCGAAAATTGCGAAGCCGCCCGCGTCGGGGTTGCGCCGATAAAACACGTCGAAGGCAACGCGAGTGTCCTCTCCGCCGCTGACGAAATAGCCGTTCGCCATAGCCATTTCGTAAAAGTCCATCATCATGCTGATATTGCGTTTGTCAAACTGCGACATGAAAATTCCTCCGTGCAAAAAAATAACCCGATGAAAATTTTTTCAATCGGATTATTCTGTTGGCGCGGCAATTTTCCTTCACGCCGAAAATTTTTCGACACGGCAAATTTTTTCACGCGCCGAAAATTTTTCGACACGGCAAATTTTTTATGCGGGAAGAATTTTTGCGAGCGTCTCCAGCATTTTTGGAATATCAATCGGCTTGGCAATATGCGCGTCCATTCCGGCATCAAGCGCGGCTTTCACGTCTTCGCTGAACGCGTTGGCGGTCATTGCGATAATCGGCAAGTTCGCAAGATTTTTGTCGGGAAGTTCGCGGATTTTTTTCGTCGCCTCGTAGCCGTTCATTATCGGCATTTGAATATCCATCAAAATTAAATCGAAGTCGCCCGCCTTTGCTTTGGAAACTTTTTCGACGGCGTCGGATCCGTCCGAAGCCGTGTCGACGATAAACCCTTCGCTTTCGAGGAGCATTTTGGCAATTTCGCGATTGACTTCAATGTCGTCGACGAGCAGAATTTTTTTGCCGGTGAAGTCAATCTGCGCGGCGGCCTTTTTGTTTTCGGCGGCAACCTGGTCGCGGAGTTCGTCGGAAATTTTAAAGTCGACGGTCACTATAAATTCGGTGCCCTTGCCGTATTCTGTCTCGACGCGAATCGTGCCGCCCATCATCTCGACGAAATTTTTAGTTATAGACATTCCCAAGCCCGTGCCCTGAATTTTGCTGACGGTGGAAGTTTTTTCGCGTTCAAAGGCCTCGAAAACTCTTTTGGCGAATTCGGGCGTCATACCGATGCCGCTGTCCTTAACGCGCAATTCGTAGTTGCCGACGCCATTTGAACTTTCGCCGAGCTGATTGAGCGTCACGGAAATTTTTCCGCCTTCGGGCGTGAATTTATAAGCGTTGCTCAAAAGATTCAGCAAAATTCGATTCAGCCGATTTTTGTCGCAGACGACGTATTTATCGGCAACGTTGGAAGTGTCGACGCTGAAGGAAATTTTTTTGCCTTCCATCTGCGTGGCGAACATGTCATAAACTTCGTCAAGCGTCGTCGCCAAATCCGTGGGCGCAAGTTCAAGTTCCATTTTGCCGGATTCAATGCGGCTCATTTCCAAAACGTCGTTAATCAGCTCAAGCAGATGATGACTGGAATTGTCAATTTTCTGCAGGTAGCCGTAAATTTTATCGGGAATTCCGTCGGGGCAGGGCGTCAGGTTGTACGACGGACAATTTTGGCAAGTCTTGTGCAAGTCCTTCGCCAAATTCAAATAGCCGATAATCGCGTTCATGGGCGTGCGAATGTCGTGGCTCATGTTCGACAGGAATTGCGATTTTGCGCGTGAACCTTCTTCGGCGCGTTCCTTCGCCGCGACAAGTTCAGCTTGACGGCTTTTGAGTTCTTCGCGTTGCTGTTTGATTGTCTCCAAATCATCTTCGGCGCGTTCCTTCGCCGCGACAAGTTCCGCTTGACGGCTTTTGAGTTCTTCGCCTTGAAGTTTGATCGTCTCAAAATTTTCCTGCAGTCGTTGCGTGTATTCCGCCTGTGAATGCATGTGGCGGACTTGCAAAAATGTGTAGCCGATTAACAGCGTGACGAAGAGCGCGGACGCCAAAATCAGCGCGACGAGCCACGGGCGACTTGTGACCATTTCTTCAAGCGTGATGTTTTCGTAGCGGTTGATAATCCATTTTTTCGTTAGCGCGTCGAGGCGGCCTTCCTGTTGCATTTGAATCAAGACCGCGTTGACTTTGACGCGCAGTTGAGTATCTTCGGGGTGCATTGCCAACGTGCCGT
>CAMUZL010000100.1 GCA_947165185.1 uncultured Selenomonadales bacterium | reverse complement strand
AAATTTCTTCGCGCATTTTCGCCGTGCGTGTGACTTTCGCGCTCAAAAGTCCGACGCGAATTCCCAGCCCGTCCAAAAGTTTCGTGAACGTTTCATAATGTTGAGCGGCAAGAATTTCCGTCGGTGCCATGAACGCGCTTTGCCAGCCGCCGTCGACAGCTTTAACGAGCGCAAGCAACGCAACGACGGTTTTGCCGGAACCAACGTCGCCTTGAATCAATCGGCGCATCGGGATTTTATTTTCCATGTCCGCCGAAACTTCCAGAAAAACTTTTCGCTGGTCGTCGGTGAGCGCGAACGGTAAATTATTTAAAACTCCGTTGACGAGTCGCCCGTTTTTCGCGTGCGAAATTCCAAGCCGCTCATCTTGAGTTTGTCGCTTGATTAACATCAGCCCGCACTGAATCATAAATAATTCGTCGAACGCCAAACGTCTGCGCGCCGCGTCGAGTTCCGAAGAATTTTTCGGGAAGTGAATCATTCGCGACGCACGGTCAAGCGAAATTAAATTGTGTTCGTCCAAAATTTTTTGCGGCAAAATTTCCTGAAGCGGCGGCATCGACGTTAAAAGATTTTTTACCGCCGTGCGCATCACGTTTTGGCTCAACGCGGCTGTCGACGGATAAATCGGCATGATTCCCAATTCGGGCTGTTCGTCCGCGTCAAGGAACGTAACTTTTTGCACGGTCATTCCCACGTCGCCCGACCACGAATCAAATTTTATTTTCCCGATAACCAAAACGCGCACGCCGTTGCGAAGTTTTTTCAGCAGATAATCTTGATTGAACCACGTCAAAGACAGTCTGCCCGTGTCGGCCGCAAGTGTCGCGTTGATAATCGTCAAGTTGCGTGCCTTGCGCGAAGACACGTCGAAAATTTTTCCGACAACCAAAGCCGTTTCGCCTTCAATCAGCTCGGAAATTTTCGTCAGGCTCGTGTGATTCTCGTAGGTGCGCGGGTAATGCGTCAACAAATCGTACTTGGTGGCGATGTTCAATTTCGCCATCAAATCTGCGCGGCGCGGCCCGACGCCTTTAACGTACATGACGTTATCGGTAAGTTCAAATTTGGTTTTGCTCACTGTTCGACCTCCGAAATTTTTTTGCTGATTATAAAACTTGTCAAAGCGGCGGGCAAATGCTATACTGTGCAAAATTTTTCCGTCGCTCGGTAAAATGTTGGCTTGATTGTAAAACTTGTCGACGCGGCGGGCAAATGCTATACTTTGCAAAACTCTTGGGAGGTGGCAACAGTAGCATAAAATGTGTAAAAATGTCTAATCAGATAGACAAAGGTGCAGCGAAAAGCTGAAAGCTCATAAACCAAAATAGCCATTGAGCCAGTTTGCCGCTTAAAGGCAGTCTAAGCGTCGGAAGACCCGTGCAGGTTGAAACAGTCCTGATAACTATGAGGTAGAACTCTGGTGGGAGATAGCGGACTTGGCACTCAACAAAATTTCGTTTCCCATTATTATGAAAGGAGAAAGCTACAAGATGAATCAACAGACAGTCACCTGAAAGACGCTGTTGATATGTACCGGTGGCTAGCCGGGAATTTACGACTGTGGAGTGTTGAACAAACGTTGGTAGCTTGTTAAACGTAAGCATAACGTGAAACGGCGAAAACGGACACGACGAAGCAGTAAGGTGAAATCGCGAGATTCACCCGAATCATCTTAGCATAGATGTTTGTCTATGCTTTAAGTAGCAAGTAATGCCTAATGACAGAATTTATTTTCGATCTTCAACGTTTTGAACAAGACGGCGGTGCCGGCAACAGCGGCGCAAGCAACAGCGGCGACGGCTCCAGCGGCAACGAACAAGGCGGCGGCAACGGTGTCAGCGGCAGCGGCTGGGAAACTCGCATTCGCAAACAAGGCGAAATCATTTTCCCGATGTTCATGAGCACTGCCGAAGCGGACGCGTTCAGCGAATACGCTTATGACGTGTTCCTTGAAGCGATTGCGGACGGCACTGTCTCGTATTACAACATGGATAACAACATTGCCGATTCCTTCGACTTCAGTCGTTTGTTGAGCGGCTCCACCATTCTCTACAACGACCCCTACGACACGATCAATCTCATCGACACGAACGTCGGTAACATCATCGAGTACTACACGTACAACACCGGCGGTATGCTCTCGCTCGTCTTCGACACCGGCGCAATTTTGAACTTCGACATCGATGAAGTTTCGCCCATCTTCAATTTCGCGAACGGCGAAAGCATGGTCTACAGCGCGAGACAAGGTCAATGGATCGCCGGCGACGAAGCTGCGACAGAGTTCATTTTCTGGAACACCGCAGTTAAGGATTACGGCACGAACGCCGACGTTGACAACTTCTACGTCACCCAAGGCACCAACACCGCGCTTTTCGACGTGACTTACGCCGACAACATTCTGCTTTACGACGTGGCTTCTACGGATGTGCTTTACGAAACGGCCGACTCGTATGGTGTCGTCGACGGCGTGTCCCTTGAAATGGACGACAAAGTCAACGATAACAACCTCACGATTTATTTCCCGTCGGGCGGTGCTTTGTTTGTCGAAAGTGACGACGTTTTCTCGCCGAACTTCTACTTCTCGGACGGCACAAGCTACTACTACAACCGTTACCTCGGAGAGTGGAGATCCGTCGCTTACAAAGCGGCTGATGAGGCGGATTACGCGACCTATCAGCAACTCAATGCGGTTTATGAAGCTTACGAAGAGGCCGCCGCAAAAGCTGTCTTCGAGGAAGCTCTCTACGAATCGGGCTACGATGTTGTTTTCGAAGCCGACAACACCTACGCTGCCGACGGGAGCCAATACACCAACTTCCCCGCGTCAATTTACCTGAACAACTACATCTACGACGCGGGCTACGAAGACACGATCAATCTCTACGACGCTCTTGCCGCCAACGTGGCCTCAATGGATGTCGTCGATGACGTAATCAACCTCACGTTCAACACGGGCAAAACCACGACGATTCAATTCGACTACAACTTCTCGCCGATCATCCAGTTCGCGGACACTTTCAAAATCGGTTACGACTGGTACACGCAAACTTGGGGCAACGCTTACTACTCCAACGAGAACGTCGAAGAAAATATCGCAATCAGCCGCTCCAACAACAGCATTATCTATCAGGCGGATTCGTCCGACACGATTTACTTCACGGACGCGGTTGCCGCAAACGTCACCAATGCAATCACCGGCACGAAGTACATCAACCTGTACTTTGACACCGGCGCGGTCGTCAACGTTCGCTACACCGATACGGAAACGCCCACTTTCGTCTTCGCGGACGGCTCGCAATATCTCTATGACAGTGAAGAAGAAGTTTGGGTTTCTTCCTCGGCAGACACCGCAAGCGACCTGTGGGGCGACAATGCATCTGCTGTTGACGGTCTCCTTGGTGAAGGCGCTATTGTTGCAGGCGCGACTTTGAGCGATCTCGTTGCCGCTCCCGTCGACAACGCCGCAGTTTCGTTCGGCGCGGAAAGTGCATTTGACATCAACGCGGCAGGCGGATTCGTCGCGGCAAACACTGCGGCAACTTCGGAACAAAAAGACGCGTAACAATTCCACGACAATAAAAAAGAACCCGTCGGTCAATCGACTGTCGGGTTTTTTTGTTGCACGGGGAAAAATAATTTCGTCGCGTTAAGCACTACGATTTTTTCGCTTGCACGGGAAGATAATTTCGTCGCCCGTTGAATTCGTGAAAGTGTCCGCCTCCACGTCGAAGACTTCGCCGAGAGTTTCAGCCGTCAAAATTTTTTTCGGGTTACCTGCCGCGAATTTTTTGCCGTCTTTTACGATTAAAACTTCGTCGCTGTAAAGTCGTGCGTGATTTAAATCGTGCAACACCATGATTATCGTCGCGGAAAATTTTCTGTTCGCGTTGGCGACAATGTCCATGACTTCGAGCTGATGCGCCACGTCAAGATAAGTCGTCGGTTCGTCGAGCAATAAAATTTTCGGGCGTTGCGCCAAAGTCATCGCCAACCACGCCCGCTGACGTTCGCCGCCCGAAAGCGAAGAAACTTGCCGCGTTTGGAATTCGACGAGTTTTGTAAGTTCAAGCGCGTTTTGAATTGCCGCCGCGTCTTCGGCAGATTCGCCGCCGAAAAATTTTCTGTGCGGGAAACGCCCGAACGAAACCAGTTGCCTGACCGTCGTGTCGTTCGGCGCGTCGCGTTCCTGCGGCAAGATTGCCATCACTCGCGACAAATTTTTTCTGCCGACTTGCTTAATGTCTTTGCCGTCGAGCGTCACGCGTCCCGAAAAATTTTCGTTGAGCAGGCACAAAATTTTCAGCAGGGTTGATTTGCCCGCGCCGTTTGCTCCGATAATCGCCGTGCGTTTGCCCGCCGCGAATTCGTGACTTATGCCGCGCAGAATTTCTTTGCCGCCCAAATTTACGCGAATATTTTCCGTCGTTAAGTTCATGTCGCAAACCTCACAAATGTTCGTTGAGTTTCAAAATTTCTTCAAGCCCGTTCGGATACAAAAAACTTTTTCGTTCGCGGTCGAAAGTCGGATTGGCGGCGTGAATGATTCGGTGATGATTCGGGCAGACGATTAACAAATTCGACGCGGCATTGTCGAGGCTGACGGAAAAATAATTTATGTGATGACAGTCGGCAACCTGCGCGCCGTAAAACAATCCGACGTTGAGGCCGCAAATTTGGCAACAGTAGCCGTAATTTTTTTTCAAACGTTCGCCGTTAATTCGGTTGCGTTCGCGATATTTTTTCAAGCCGAGCCGTTCGACGAAATTTTCTTGCGTGTCGGTCAGCGTCGGCAGTTCCAAAAGATTTTCAAGCGTCAATTCGTCGCACGCCGAATTCGCCTGCAAACAAAAAACGTCCTTAACGTCGGTCGCGCAGAACGTGAAAAATTTTTTCGCCGTGAAAATTTCGCGGATTTTTTTTGCAACGGGGCTGTTCTTGGAATAACGCACCTGCCAAATATCTTTGTTTGTCGGATAATTTTCGCGGTTAAAGTTAATACTGGTCAACGTCACGTCAAAAATTTCGTCGCCGAGAAAAATTTTAATCGTGCGCTTTTCGCCGTGATGAAGTCGTCCGCCGCGCAAGTAGCATGAAAAAATTTCATACAAATTAACGGGAATGGTAAAGCCGCTGTCGAACAGGGATTTGTGAACTTCCTTCGCAAGCAGAAAATTTTTTGTCACGGCGGCCTCCGTTTGTCAGCGCAGTAGCGAATAAATCACGGCGATTGCAATTCCGATAGTTGAAATTGTGGCGATTTGCCCATGATTCGCCGACGATTTTATTTCGTTGTGCAGAGCGTCGATTTTTTTTTCGAGACCGTCCATACGCATTTCCATACGAACTTCCAATCTGTCCATGCGAGCTTCCAGTTTATCCATGCGATTTTCAAGTCGGTCAAGGCGTTTATGAGTTTCTTGAAAATCCGATAAAACTTTATCGCTGAACGTCGGGCGTTCGTGTTGAGTTTTTTCTTTGGTTTGTGGATTTGACATAAAAATTTCTCCTTAACTTTGTGCGAGTTCGACGGCAAGTTTCGCATTCAGGCGGGCAAGTTCGCCGAGTTCCTTGAGTAAATTTTCATCACGAGAATTTTTGTGCTCCGAAAGTTTATTTATAGTCGCATCGAAAATTTTTTCCGCGGTCACGTCCGAAAAATTTCCTAGCGGCTTTTCGCCAATCGAATCAAGAAATCTTTCAATTTTCGGATCGTAAGAGACGCCAACCATTGGCACGTTCATGACGCCCGCAAAAATCAGCGCGTGGAGTCGCACGCCGATTAAAACGTCCATGCAACCGACGAGGCTCAAAACTTCCCGCGTGGTAAATTCTTCGTCAAGTATCGTGCAGGGCATTTCCATGAGCGCGGCGACCTGTCTTGCGGCGGTGATGTCTTCGGGAAATTTCATCGGCAGGAAAACAATTTTCGCGCCCGTGGTGTCCGAAAGTCTGTCGAGAGCTTCGGCAAGTGCGCGGCTGAAATTTTCCCAATGGAGCCAATGTCGCACGGCAACACCGATTAATTTTCCGTCGCGTGTCGTGGAGTATCGCGCCAAAATTTTTTGTCCTGCGGTGAGCGGCACGGGTTTAATTGCAAGCACGGGGTCTGCGGTGCAAAAAATTTTCGGACGGGTGATTTTCAGCCGCTCCAATTCTTCAAGCGAACCGCGGTCGCGCACGGTGATTAAGTCAACGCGATTGACGATTAAATTCATGAGTTTGTGCGCCAAAGCTCCGCGAATCGGGCCGATACCTTGAGCGTAAAGCATGACTTTGCGCCCGAAAATCAACGCAAAAAAAATTATCGCCAGGTAATAGTAAAGACTGCGCCCGCTCGTCACGTTTTGCAACAGAGAGCCGCCGCCCGAAATTAACAAATCCGCCTCGCGAATTTTTTTTATGATTGGCAAAATATCCGACCGTGGCACGGCGTTGACGTGGTGTCGACGGCGCGTGTATTCGGGATTGAGCGAAATAACAGTCACGTCCAAATCGAAAATTTCTTCGCGCAACACTTCAAGCATTGACGCGAGCATCGCTTCATCGCCGCCGTTTTTGGAGCCGTAATAGCCGGAAACTACGATTTTCATGTCCACCTCGGAAAGGCAATTTGGAATTTGGAATTGGGAATTTGGGATTAAAATCGCGTTGCAATTCCACATTGATTTATTCTGCCCGCGTCGAAATTCCCCTGCAAGTCTTGCGCGGCGAAAATCGGCGTGATAGAATTCGCAAAACTTTTTGGAGGCTGATTTTCATGACGAAAAAATTTTTGGCGGCGTGCTTGATTGGCGCGGCAATTTTTATGACGGGTTGTTCCGACGACGCGGAAAATTTTGACGCGGACAATAAAAATGTCGCGCAGGCAATGGCAAAAAATATTCCGACGTTCAACGCGACGGATCTTGACGGCAAGCCCGTGACGAATGCGATTTTTGCGTCGAAGAAAATTACAATCATCAACATTTGGGGAACGTTCTGCCCGCCGTGTATCGGCGAGATGCCCGAACTCGGCGAACTGGCAAAAAATATGCCCGCCGACGCGCAGTTAATCGGGCTTGTCTGTGACGCTGAATCGAATTCCCCGCAAATTCAAGAGGCGCAAAAAATTCTTCGTGACGCGGGCGCGAATTTCGTGAACATTGTCCCCGACGAAAATTTGTTGAGATTTTTGAACGACGTTGACGCGGTTCCTACGACGATTTTCGTAAACTCCAAAGGCGAAATTATCGGCAAAGTTATTGTCGGCGCGGACGTTGAAGGCTACAAAAATGAACTGGCGAAACTTCTCAAGTAAAGCGGCGATTTTTTTTGCGGGCGCGGCAATGATTTTTTTCGGCGTGGAGCGCGGCGAATTAAAAATTATTTTCGCGAAGGCAACGCGGGTTTGCATGGAGTGTATCGGGCTCGGCTGAAAATTTTTTCGTGCGTCGTTCGTTCGATTGAGTTTTTTAGATGTTACTTTTCTTTTGGCGCAAAAGAAAAGTAACCAAAAGAAAACAGCCCGCAAAGAAAACATCCATGTTTTCATTGCGGGCGAGGCCGTCATCCGTGACGGCCTCTGATTAACGATTGCGTTTCAAAAATTTAATTCGGCTTGCCCAAAGGATAAATTATGTTAATTGATGTAATCACGTTGTTCCCCGAAATGTTCACGGGCGTTTTCGGCGGCAACGTGACGTTGCATCCAATTAGTGCGCAACGAAGTTTTAAAAATTTTCGTTTGTTCGTCGCGCCAAAGGAAATTTCAAATGCTTATTGATGTAATCACGTTGTTCCCCGAAATGTTCACGGGCGTTTTCGGCGGCAACG
>CAMUZL010000099.1 GCA_947165185.1 uncultured Selenomonadales bacterium | reverse complement strand
GCTCGTAAGTGAGCAAATGTTTAACTCCCGCGTCCTGCAAAATGTAAGCCGTTTCGCGTGGGCTGAGCTGAAAATTTATCGGCACGGCGATTGCGCCCAATGAAGTCGTCGCGAAGTAAGTAAAGACGAATTCCGCGCTGTTGCGTGAAAAAATTCCGACGCGGTCGCCCGTGCGAATTCCCAGCGCGTAAAGATGATTGCGATATTCGGAAATTTTTTTCTTGAGTTCGGCGTAAGTCGTGCGCCTGCCCTCGTCGACAACGGCAATGTCCGCGTCGCGGCCGTTGTTTATTATTTCGTGAACCAACAAAGTTTTTAAGCCCCCTTCGGTCTCAATGAATTTCTGTAGCGAACTTGCTCAAAAAATTTTTCGGCGTCGGTGTTGACGACAAGTTCGGCGGGAAAATTATTTTCCGCCAAAACTTTTTGCGAACGTTCGTGGCCGCCGACATCCAAATCAATGTGCGCGTCGGAGCCCATGATAATTTTCGTGCCGTATTTTTTGCAGGCCGCCAACATAATTTTTGCGTTTTCGGCGGAACCTGCGCGGTGCCCGTTCGGCGCATACGAATGGTTGTTGACTTCCAACAAGACGCCGCTGTCTTTCGCGGCACGGGCGACAATATCCAAGTCGGCGGGGAATTGCGGATTGTCGGGGTGCCCGATAATCACGACGTGCGGATTTTTCATCGCGCCGACAATCGCCGCCGTATTTTCTTCGACGCTGCCCGGTGTGATGCACTCCCTGTGCAGGCTTGCGATTGCGTAGTCGAGCCGTTTCAAAATTTGCGCGGGTAAATCGGTACTGCCCGAATAATCGATTATGTTCAACTCCGCGCCCATGACTAATTTAACGCCGTAAGCGTCGCGGGGAATAATTTTGAAGTTCACGAAATGGAAGCTGTGAATTGCGCCCGGGACACTCGGCGCGTGGTCGGCAATTCCGACAAGCTCAAGTCCTTTGGATTTCGCGGCGGCAATGACTTCGCTGAACGTGGAGTAAGCGTGCCCCGAAGCCGTCGTGTGAATGTGAACGTCGAGAACATCTTTCATGGAAATATTTCAGCTCCTTTCGGATTTCGGCTTTCAAGAAAAAATTTTTCGCACCGGCTAAAAGCTAACAGCTAAAAGCTAAAAGCTAAAAGCTCATACAAGTGTTGTCGCGGCGATTATAGCACAAAATCTTGCCCGCGCAAAAATTTTCGTCTACAATGTGGCGGTTATCAATTACGGAGGTTGCGAAATGAAAATCGCTGAAGTTCGCGTAAATGTCCCCGCAAACGGCGTCGACAAAAATTTTTCGTACCGCGTGCCCGAAGAATTTAATTTTCTTGCGACGGGTTGGCGCGTCGTCGTGCCCTTCCGCGAAAAAGAATACGTCGGTTTCGTCATGGAAGTTAAAAACGTCGACACGGCTCCCGAATTCGAGCTGAAAAATATTTTGGAAGTTTTGGACGCCGAGCCTTGGTTTACGTCGACAATGCTTGCCGAGGCGCGTTGGCTTGCGAATTTTTATTTGTGCCCGCTGAATTTTGCAATGGGCTTGTTTATGGCGGGACAGAGCCGAAAAAAAATTTCCGTGAAGTCCGAGCGCGTCTTCAAGTTGGCGAGCGACTTCGACGAAAAAAATTTCACGCGCAAACCCGCGCAGTTGAAGTTGCTGAAACTTTTGCGGGAACGCGGTGAAATTTCCGCGTCACAATTAACCGAGCTGAAAATTTCTGCGTCAACGGCGAAAAATTTAATCGACGCGGGCTTAATCACGGTCGAGCTGCGAAGAATTTTCCGCGACAGTTATTCGCAAATAAAAGCCGTGCCGAAACCGTTTGAGCTGACGAACGAGCAAGTCGAAGCGATTGCCGCCGTCGAAAAAATTTTGTCCGCAAAAAAATTCAGCGGATTTTTGTTGCACGGCGTGACGGGTTCCGGCAAAACGCAAGTTTACATCGAGCTGGCGAAAATAACTTGTCGGCTTGGGCGGCGCGTGTTGATTCTTGTGCCGGAAATTGCGTTGACAAGCCAAATCGTCACGAGCTTTAAAGCAAATTTTTCGGACGTGGCGGTTATTCACAGCCGATTGAGTTTCGGCGAGCGCAACGACACGTTTTATCGAATTCGCAACGGCGAAGTTTCAATCGTTATCGGGGCGCGTTCGGCACTGTTCACGCCCGTCGAAAATGTCGGCTTGATTGTCGTCGACGAGGAACAGGACAACGCCTACAAGCAAGAAGAAAAAATTCCGCACTATCATGCCCGCGTTGTCGCCGAAGAATTTGCCAAACTTCACAACGCCGCGATTGTTTTCGGTTCCGCGACGCCGAGTCTGGAAAATTTTCACCGCGCACAAATTGGCGAACTGACTTTGCTGAAAATGCCGCGACGCGTGCTGAACAATCCATTGCCCGAAGTCAAAGCCGTGGACATGCGCGCCGAAATTAAATCGGGCAACCGCGAACTTTTGAGCCGCGAATTGCTCAAGTTGCTTGAAGAAACTTTGGCGGGCGGCAAGCAGGCGATTATCCTGTTGAATCGGCGCGGCTGGTCGACGGTCGTAATGTGTCGGGCGTGCGGCTCCGTCGTCAAATGTCCCGAATGCGGCTTGCCCGTGACTTTCCACGTCGACGGGAAAATTCGCTGTCATCACTGCGAAACCGAATCGGATCCGCCGACAGAATGTCCCGAATGCAATTCCGACAAGATAAAATATTTGGGCGTGGGCACGGAAAAACTTGAGCTTGCGTTGAAACTTTCCTTGCCGAATGCGCGGGTCTTGCGTATGGACAGAGACTCGACGAGCGGCAAATTCGGGCACGACAAAATTTTGCAGGCGTTTGCACGCGGCGAATACGATATTTTATTCGGCACGCAAATGGTCGCCAAAGGTCACGACATCCACGCGGTGACGGCGGTCGGAATTTTGAACGCGGACGCTTCGTTGAGCTTGTCAAATTTTCGGGCGGCGGAAGTTTGTTTCACGTTGATAACTCAGGCGGCGGGTCGTGCCGGTCGTGCGGATTTGCCCGGCAAAGTCATCGTTCAGGCGTATAATGTCGACGTGCCCGCGATTCGTTTCGGCTGCGCGCAGGATTACGAAAAATTTGCCGCAAGCGAATTGCCTCAGCGCGAAGAAATTTTTTTCCCGCCGTTCAGTCGCATGGTGAAAATTATTTTTTCGCACAAAGACGAACTCAAGGCAAAAAAATTCGCGAAAGAAATTGTCAAAGCCTTTCGCGAAGAAATTGCCGCAGTCTCCGAAGACCGCCAAGAAATTATGGGGCCGATTCCCGCCGCCATTGCCAAACTGCGCGGGCTGTTTCGGTTTGCCGTCGTCATCAAGTCCGCCAATCTTGAGGAAGTGCAACTTTTTTTGCGCGTGCACAAACTTCACCGCCGCAACGACGTTTCGATTGATTTTGACCCGACGACGACAGATTGATAAACGACAAATTTTTAAAGACGAAATCCGGCCGTCACGGATGACGGCCGCGCCTGCAATGAAAACATGGATGTTTTCTTTGCAGGCACAAGGAGCCGACTTGAGCGAAAAATTTTCGGTTACGAACGCCCAAGCTCTCCGCAGGAGTGCCGTTTTCTTTTGCAACTTTTCTTTTGGGCAAGCAAAAGAAAAGTTGATTCAAAAAAATCAAAATCACGATTGAGCAAATCGAAGCGATAAACCTTGAAAGTTTACCAACAGCTCACAATTATTTTTCCGCCGAGATAATCCAAACGGGATTCAACGCCTGATTCATGTCATACGCGCCGATTTTTTTCAGCCGCGTGATTTGAACTTCGCAGGCGTCGACAGACCAATTTCGTGCGCGGAAATATTCCAGTGACTTCGCGACGGTTTGAATTGTTATCGCGTTGATGACAATTCGCCCGCCGTTTTTTAATTTCGCGCCGAGCACGTCAAGAATTTTTTCGAGATTGCCGCCCGTGCCGCCGATTATCGCCGCGTCAAGTTCGGGAAGATTTTCGAGACCGTCCGGAGCCTGCGCGGAAATAATTTCCACGTTGTCGACGGAAAACTTTTCGACGTTGCGGCGAATCAGTTCGACTGCCTCCGCGTTTCGTTCGACGGCAAAAATTTTCCCGTTGCAAGCCGTCAAAGCCGCTTCGATTGTGATTGAGCCGGTGCCCGCGCCCACGTCGACGACAACGGAAATTTTTTCGAGCCGCGCTTTCGCCAACGTCAAAATCCGAATTTCCTGCTTGGTCATCGGCACATTTCCGCGCAGAAATTTTTCGTCGTCAATCATCTCGTCACCTCAAAATTTTTACGGCTTTGAATTTTCAAGCCAAAACTTTATTGCATTATCGAGCCAGCCTTGAGCGACGGTTCCTTCGCCGAGTCCGAAGCCGTGCCCCAATCCGTCAAAGATTTCAATTTCGGCGTTCGTTCCGTTTGTGCGAATTTTTTTTATGCGATTTTCCATCGTGCGCCACGAAGCAATGCCATCATGCGTGCCCACGCAATTATAAGTCGGCGGTTCGTTGCCGTAAACTTCGTCAAGTCCGGTGTACTGCATGATGACTGCGGCAGGTCGCGGAAAAGTTTTTTCGCCGAAAGTTTCCGTGCCGAAAGAGCCGAGCCACGCCGCCATTCTCGCGCCCGCCGAGCCGCCCCACAGCGAATAATTTTTCACGTCAACTTGAAGTTCATCGGCGTGTTCGTGAATGAAAGCAATCGCCCGCGCCAAATCTTCGCAAGCCGTCCGAGCGTTCGGGCGATAAATCAGCGCGAAGGCATTGTAACCGCGTTTGGAAAGTTCGAGTGCGTGCGGAAAACTGTCGTGTATTGCGCCGACGTAAGAAAAACCGCCGCCCGCGTTGCAAATCGCAAATTTTTCGTTAGGCTTGCCGCGAAAGAAAAAAATACCCGTGTCGCGTTTGCCGGGGTCGCGCCGTTTTTCGTCTTCGCTGTAGATGTCATAAAAAATTTTTTGTCCCGCGTCCGCCCGAGTTTTCATGCAGTTGACAATCTCAACGGTCTTTTGCGGATTTACGCAACTGTACCAAATCAAAATTTCGTCGACGTGCCCAAGCGTCAAATTTTCGTCTGTATGTCGGTTTACGGGAAAAATCAATCGCCCGTATCCGTCGAAAACCGAAAAATTCATCACGTCGACAACTTTTGTGTTCGCGTTCACTTCCGTTTCACCGCTCCCCGCAGCGTCGTTTTGACAGCCGCCAAAAATCACCGCAACTAAAATCAGAATCAAAAATTTCATCGTGGTTATTCCGTCAAAAATTATTTTTGTTCTCCGCGTAAACTTCGGGCAAAATCGCCGCCAAATTCGTGAATTCTTTGATGTTGTGCGCGAACAGCCCGCGAGGAACTTCAACGGGAATTTTTACGCCTTCGGGCAACGTGCGGATAATTTTTCCGTCGCGCCACGCGTAACCGATCCAAAAGCGCGAACAAAACATAACGCCGTTTTTGTGCGGATACCATTTGTGAATCATTGCCGCCGCACAATCGCCGTCGCCTATGCCCGCAACCAGCGATTGACATTTTTCGCCGCCGATAATCGTTTCGTCAAGCCCGAAATCTTTCGGACGCTTGAATTGGATTTTCAAAAATCCCGCGCCGTTGCCGATGTCCTCAAGGACGTAATGATTGACGCCCCAAGTTTTTTGGTTGACGGGAATTTTTGTGTCGCAAACGTAATCGACGTTGTCCGCCCGCGCAAAGTAATGATCTTCGGGATCCCAAATTTTGTAACGCAAATCCGAGCCGACACTGTGCCACGGGAACCACCAATCGAGCATTTCGCCCGTGACGAGTGGCATAAAAGTTTCGTTGCAGACAAAACCCGTGCCGTCCGCCGCCACACCGTAGCCGAGTTGGCAAAAATTTTCGTCGTTGCCGCGCAGAAACAAATTTCGTTGCTCAAAGGGGACAGCGTCGACCGCCGAAGGATTTTCAATCAACGCAAGTTTTTCGTCGGGAATTTTGGCGAAATCGCGCTCAAAAAATTTGAAATAACTCAAAGCGCGTTCCTCACCGCTGACGCCGACTTTTTTGCCCGTGAAAAGTTTCATATCAATCGCTCCCGTCAAAATTTTATCGTGACGTTCAGTTTACAGGAAATTTTTTCGGCGGTCAAAGTTTAATGATGATGTTCCGCTGACAAAACAGTTGTCGCGACTTATCTCCAAATTTTTCTGACGCTGTTGCCGCGAACTAAAGTTTAATGATGATTTTCATTCTGTAAAACAGTTCCGCAATCGGCAACCACATTAAAAGCCAAAACACGCAAAACAAAGTTGCGCCGAATTCGGTTGAGATTAATCCTTGCGTCGTGTGCTCATAGAGCCAAAAATAAATTCCGCCTTCGCAGTCTTTAGGCAACGTTACCATGAAAATTATCACGACTTGATTGGCGACGAAGAAAAATAACGGATTTGTGCCGAGCGCACCGAACGGTTGCAAAAATTTTTTAGTCGCCGCATCAAACTTCGTGAACAACGCGAGCAACACGAAGTCGCCGCCCGCATTTATCAGCGCGAAAGGTGCCGTCCATAAATTTTTCGACACAATGTCAAAATTCGTCCACAATCCGCCAACGATTAGCAAAACTGCGCCCGCCGCGCCGAGTATGAAAATTTTGTCGCGTGTGTTTGCGTTGTCGAGTAAAATTTTTCCCGCCAAAAATCCGAACAGTACCGATGATGTGCCCGCAAAAGTTCCGTAAAGCCCTTCGGGGTCGTGCGTCGGCGTGTAAATGTGATTTTCGCCGGGAAAAATGAAATCGACGGCTCCGCTGATGTTGTGCGCTTCGTCGAACGGATTTTCGGGCGCGTAAATGTGAAATCCCGCCGACGACACAATCAACAACGCAAACGCCGCGATTAAAATGCCGAATTCGTTGCGGACAGCCCTTGCAATTAAAATTCCAAGCGCGTAAATGACGGCGAGCCGCTGAAGCACTCCGAAAAGTCGTCCGTGAACTATAACAGCGTCAAAAAAACTTTCGGGGACGTAGCCTTTGAGAGTTTGCCACGCGAGGAAGCTGTAATCGTCGTGGAACAGCAAAACAATGACTTTCGGCAGAAATCCCAGAAATAATCCTATCGCGAATATAAATGCTGCACGCCGCAAAATTTTTTTCGTCGACGGTTCACGCTTTGACATGGAAATTGCCGCCGACGCGCCCATTGCGAACGCAAACATCGGAAAAGCGACATCGGTGACGGTCATCCCCGCCCACGGCGCGTGTTTAAGGATCGTGTAAAGATTTTCTGGCGGCGCGTCGAGCCAAAGCATTATCGCTATCGCCACGCCGCGCAACACGTCCAGTGAATAAATTCTTTTCGACATTGATAACCTCCGCAAAATTTTTTCGGGCAATTATATCACGTCGAAAAAAAATCCGCCGCTCAGTTGAGTGACGGGAAATTTTTTTGCGTCGAAAAATTTTTATGCGCGTTCGATGTAACTGCCTGTGCGCGTGTCGATTCGCAAAACGTCGCCTTCGTTGATGAACAGCGGCACACGAACGACGTAGCCCGTTTCAAGCGTGGCATTTTTCGTCGCGCCGGTTGCGGTGTTGCCTTTGACGGCGGGTTCGCATTCCGTGACTTTGAGTTCAACGCTGTTGGGCAGGTTGACGCCGATAATGCGCCCTTTGAACGTCTGCAGGTTGACTTCCATGTTTTCCATCAGGTAATTGAGCGCGGAGCCGAGTTGCTCTTTGGTCAGCTCGATTTGCTCGTAAGTTTCCGTGTCCATGAAAGTGTATTGCCCGTCCGCTTCGTAAAGATACTGCATACGGCTGGTGTCCAAACGTGCGGGCGGCATTTTTTCGTTCGGGTTGAAAGTGCGTTCGACGACCGCGCC
>CAMUZL010000098.1 GCA_947165185.1 uncultured Selenomonadales bacterium | reverse complement strand
GTTTCGCCGCAAAATTATTTGACGGTTATCGCAAGCCGCAAGACAATTCCTCAAGGCGCGTCACTTTTCCAGATGGGCAGTAAAGTTTTGTTGCGCTCCGCCGACGTGCAAAAAGACGGTAGCTGGGCGATTTCAATTCCGAACGTCGACGCGAACGGCACGATTATCGAACAGGGCTTAAACGTCCCGAAAGACAGCGGCACAGTCAAAGGCGCACTTCCCGCAACCGAAAATAATTTGATTCGGCAGGCGTTCAGATTTTTGGGCGAAGCTTACGGCTGGGGCGGTCTTGAAGACGGCGTCGATTGCTCCGCGTTCGTGCAAGACGTTTATCGCTCCGTCGGTATTGAACTTCCCCGCGACGCCAATCAACAGGCAAAAGCAATGCCGCGCAGTGTTTCGCTTGCCGGCATGAATCGCGAACAACGTCTTGCGATTATCAAAAAATCCAAACCGGGTTCGCTGTTGTTTTCAAAGTCTCACGTGATGATTTATTTGGGCACCGACGACAAAGGCGAACCGCTGGTTATTCACGCGCTCAGCAGTTATTACACTTTCGGCGACCAAACTGCCAAGCATTATGTCCGAAAAGTTATCGTCAGCGATTTGCACTTTAAAAATTCCAACAAAGCCGAAATGATTGACAACCTGACGAGCGTGGGCAGTCTGTAAAAAATTTTCGACGAGAGGCGCAACCGTCATGTTGGAAACTTCCAAGCAAGAAAAATTACTCGCCCGCCTGTTCAAAGACACGCTGATAATTTTTCTGCTGTCGATGTTCGCGGAAAAAGCCGGCACGTTAATCGACGGGATAATCACGGGAAAATTTCTCGGTACGGAGGCAATCGCGGCTTTCGGCTTGACGATGCCCTATCAAAAGTTCACGGTGATGTTCACTTGCGTCATGGCGATTGGAATGCAAATCCTGTGCGGAAAAACTTTGGGCACGGGCAAATTGCGTGAAGCCAACGGAATTTTTTCGCTGGCATTGACGGCAGTCATCGGCGCGGCAATTTTACTTTCGTGCGCTACATTTATTTTTCCCGAACAAATACTCGACCTGCTCGGCGACTCGACACAATACGACGAAATTCGGGCGCAGGCGATTGATTTTTTGCAAGCGTATTCGTTCGCACTGCCGCCGCTGGCAATTACCGCAATATTTACGCCGATAATGCAACTGGACAACGACCGAAGCCGCGCAGTCCTCGCCGTTATCGTGATGAGCGTGAGCAACGTCGCGGGCGACCTGATAAATGTTTTCGTGCTTGACGGCGGACTTTTCGGAATGGGCATTGCCACGGCTGTCAGTTATTGGATTTCGGCGGGCTTTTTGTATCTGCACTTCCTCAAGCCCGAAGCGAATTTCAAATTCTCGTTGTCGGCAGCGGACTTGAAATTTTTCCGCGAAATATTTTTGGTAGGCTCGCCGGTAATTCTGATTTACACATCTCTGGTACTGCGCAAAAATATTTTCAACCTGCTGGCACTGAACTTGACGGGCGGCGCGGGACTTGCGGCTTACACGATTTTGTGTAACTTCTCGGAACTTTTGGAGACGTTCACGGAAGCGTTGGTCTCCACGGTACAGATGATTGCCGTAATTTTTATCGGCGAACGCGATAAAAATTCAATCCGTAAATTGTTGAACGTCGCACTGCGGTGGACGCTGACGGTCACGCCGATTATAACGGTTATATCGTTCGTCGCCGCGCCGTTCATTGCAGAACTTTACACGCGCAACGACTCGGAAACTTACCTGCAGGCAGTGGAGGCAATTCGTTGGTTCGCGCCGGGTTTGCCGCTGTACACGTTTGCTTTAACGTTCAACAGATTTTATCAGGCTTACGGGCGTTTTCGGCTGGTAAGTTTCCTGTCGGTCTGGAATATCTTGCTGTTCAGCGTGCCGACCGCGTTCGTCCTGTCGAATTATTTCGGAATTCACGCGCTGTGGTACACGTTGTTTCTGAATCAAAGCGCGTATGTGCTGATGATATTTTTCGTGACGTGCCTGCACTGCGGACGAATAACTTTTCGGCTTGAAGATTTTCTGTTGTTGCCCGAAGACTTCGACGTTCCCGAAGACCGCCGACTTGATATAACCGTCACGTCGAAAGCGGAAGTGTTGGGCTTGTCCGAACGCACGCAGAATTTTTGCACAAGCCACGGCATTGACGAAAAACGCAGCATGTTCGCAGGCATTTGCATTGAGGAGATGGCGGGCAATATCGTCGACCACGGCTTCGGCGACGGCAAAAATCATTTCGTCGACGTGCGTGTTATCGTCAAGGATTCGCAGATTACAATTCGTATTCGCGACGATTGCCGCTCGTTCGACCCGCGAAAGTGGGCGGAAATTTACAACCCCGACGCCCCGACGGCGCATATCGGAATTCGGCTCGTCAAAAAAATTTCAACGGAATTCGATTACGTCAACGTCTTGAAACTCAACAACCTGATTATAAAACTTTAACACGAAGGAGCGATTTTTATGTTGTTCATGAAAGAACACGTCACCAAACAGGCACGGCGCGCCAAAGAAGCGTCACGGAAATTGGCGTTGCTTTCGGGCGAAGAACGCGACGCGGCACTTTTGGCAATGGCGAATGCTTTGGAAGAACGTCAAGCCGAAATTTTGGAAGTCAACGCCAAAGAAGTTGAGGCGGCTCGCGAATCGCAAAAAGTTCGCCCGAACATGATTGACCGCATGATTTTGACGCCGAAAAGAATTTCCGACATGGCTGAAGGAATTCGCCAAATTGTCAAACTGCCCGACCCTCTCGCAAAAATCGACTTCCAAATTATTCGCCCGAACGGTTTAAACATTCGTCGTATGCGCGTTCCTTTCGGCGTCGTGGGCATTGTTTACGAATCCCGCCCGAACGTCACGGCGGACGCAATCGCGCTGTGTTTGAAATCCGGCAACGCGTGTCTTTTGCGCGGCGGCTCGGAAGTTGTCCGCACGAATAAAACAATCGTCGAAATTATGCGCGACGCGGCTGTTGCTCAAGGCGTCCCCGAAAAATTTGTCGAGTTCATCAGCATTCTTGACCGCGATGCCGTCGTCGTCATGTGCCGGCTCCGCAAGCTCGTCGACGTGATTATTCCTCGCGGCGGCGCAGGTTTGATTGCCCGCGTCATTGAGCACAGCACGGTTCCGGTTATCGAAACGGGCACGGGAATTTGTCACACGTTCGTTGACGCCTCCGCCGATTTGGATATGGCGTTGAAAATTTGCATGAACGCCAAAACTCAGCGGCCGTCCGTCTGCAACGCAATGGAAACGCTTTTGATTCACCGCGACGTTGCCGAAGAATTTTTGCCGAAAGTTGCTCAAGCGATGATTGACGCAAAAGTTGAGCTGCGCGGCGACGAAGCTTGCAGAAAAATTTTCCCCGACATGAACGCGGCGACCGATGAAGATTGGGCGACAGAATACAACGACTTGATTCTTTCCGTGAAAATTGTCGACGATCTCGACGCGGCGATTGAGCACATCAATCTTTACAACACCGAACATTCCGACGCGATTATCACCGAGGACAAAAATTCTGCGGCGAAATTTGAAAAGCTCGTCGACGCGGCAACCGTTTACGTCAACGCCTCGACACGTTTCACTGACGGCTTTGAATTCGGATTCGGCGCGGAAATAGGTATCAGCACGCAGAAACTTCACGCACGCGGCCCGATGGGGTTGGAAGCTTTGACGACGATGAAATATTTCGTCGAAGGCAACGGACAAATCAGAGGTTAAATCATGTATGAAACTTTGACAAACTTTATTTCGCGAACGGATGAGCCGAAAATCGAAAATGAATTTTTTGACGCGGTTCATGAATTCGTTGACGCGCACCCCGAACTTGAATTAAGGCAATACAAAATTATTCTTCGCGAACACAACATCACGTCGCCCAAAGCGGACGTTTCGACTTTCGGCGGCAAGCTCGTCGCGGCTATGATTGTCGGCGTTGTTCGACGGGACAGATTTCATGAAGGTTTTTTGAAACGATGCATTGACGACGGTACCGTTGACAAATTGCTTTTGCGGCTGAAAGAAATTGACGAGGGCGTAGCGTGAAAATTTTTCGTTACCTTCGCACGCTGAGAAATTATTTTCGCACGCCGAAAGCTCGCCACGATTTCAAAGATTACGCCCGCGCAGTCACGATAATTTTTCTAACGTCCCTGATAATTTTTCTGTTCGTTCGGAGGGCAACGTGACGTTGAATCCAATTGGGGCAGCCGTTTTGTTACTTTAAGCTCACTGTCACAAAAAACTTTTCTGCTCGTTCGGAGGTGACCAGACAAATTGTCAACACTTGTCTCTTGTCCCTTGTCCCTTCTCCCTAAAAAAATCGGAATAATGGGCGGCACCTTCGACCCGATTCATCTCGGCCACTTGGCGACGGCGGAATCCGTGCGCGAAATTTTTTCGCTCGACGAAATTTTGTTCATACCCGCCGCACGCCCGCCGCACAAACTCAAACGTCACGTCACCGACGAAATTCACCGCTTGGCAATGACGACTTTGGCGACGCGCTCGAACAAATTTTTTCGCGTGTCGGATATGGAATTGAAACGCTCGGGACTTTCATACACGCTTGACACGATGGACGAACTGCATAAAAATTTCGGCGCGACAACGGAATTGTTTTTCATAATCGGCGCGGATTCTTTGGCGGACTTGTCGAAGTGGCACGAAGCGAAAAAACTTGTCGCACGCAGTCATTTCATTGCGACGACGCGGCCGGGCGTGGACGTGGATTTTTCTGCGACGGAAAAATTTTTCGGCACGGCGGCAAGCAAACACATTCACCGCGTGACGACGCCCGCGATTGAAATTTCGTCGACGGAAATTCGCGAACGCGTCAAAAGCGGCCGTTCGATAAAATATCTCGTGCCCGAAGCCGTCGAAGAATACATTTTGCGAGAGGGACTTTACCTGTGAAAAAATATCGCGATACTTTTTTCAGATTTTTCTTTAACGACAGGGCGCGGCTTTTGAGTTTGTGCAATGCCTTGACGGGCGAAGACGCCACCGACCCGAACGAAATTGAAATCAATACGCTTGACGAAACTTTTTTCAGCAAGCGCAAAAATGACATCTCCTGCACATTTCGCGGGCGTCTGTTAATTTTAATTGAACATCAAACGTCCCTGAACGAGAACATGCCGTTAAGATTTTTGCTGTACTTCGTTAAACTGCTGAACAAGCTTTATGACAAAGAATTTTCGCGGCAGATTTACAATCTCAAGGCGATAGAGTTGCCGCGTCCCGAATTTTACGTTTTCTATAACGGGCGTGAATCGGCACCGTCTTTCAGCGAAATGAAGTTGAGCAACGCCTTCAAGGAGCCGACGGACAGCCTTGAATTGAAAGTGAAATTTTACAATCTCAACCCGCCGCACAATCGGGACTTGCTGAAAAAATCTTTGCCGCTGGATGATTATTGTGCGTTCGTGGAGCGGGTGACTTTGAACAAGCGCAACGGTTTGGACGACAACGCGGCGTTTTTCGAGACGTACAAGCATTTCATGACGGCGCGGGCGTGGATGAAAGATTTTCTGCTTGAACACGAATGGGAGCTGTTTGACATGATTATCACCGAATACAACGAAGACTGGGACAACGACGCCAGACGCAGTTATTACATTGAGCAAGGAATTGAGCGAGGTCGCAAAGAAAATCAACTGAGCATGATAAAAAATTTGTTGGCGGTCAAAACTCCGATTGAATTTATCGTCAAAGCTACGGGCTTGAGCGAAGAAAAAATTTTGAGCCTTGCCAAAACTGATTCGGAAACTGCGGAGTAAAATTTTATGACGATTGACGAAATGCGCCGGCAACGTGACGTTGCATCCGGTTTGAAAAGCTATTCGACTTCAATGACTGTTGACGAAATGCGCCGCGAACTTCAACGTCGGCTGAAAAAAAGCAGATTCGCGCACTCAATCGGCGTCGCGAACACCGCCGTTACTTTGGCGAAAAAATTCGGCGTCGACGAAACCAAAGCTTACGTTGCGGGACTTTTGCACGACTGCGCCCGTGAATTTGAAAACGACGAACTTCCCGCGCAGGCAAAAAATTACGGCCTCGAAATCGGCGAAGTCGAACGAGCAATGCCGTTGCTTCTGCACGCGTATATCGGCGCGAAGATGATTAAAAAAATTTACGGCGTGGACGACGCGGAAATTGAGCGGGCGATTTACCGTCACACCGTCGCCGCACCCAATATGACCGCGCTCGACAAAATAATTTATTTCGCGGACATGATTGAGCCGAACAGAAATTATCCCGGTGTGGAAAATCTGCGCGCCCTGGTCGAAACAAAAAATTTGGACGAAATTTTGTTGACGGCGTTAAGCGAGTCAATAATTTTCGTCGTGCAAAAAAATTCACTCGTGCACCCCGATACCGTAGCCGCACGAAATTTTTTGTTGCTAAAAAAATCAACGCGTAATTATGAGGCCGTCAAGGATGACGGCCTCGCCCGCAGTTGAAACAGGATGTTTCACCTGCGGGCACATCTGCTGACCGTAGCGAAAACATTGCGGTTACGAACGAGCAGCCGCCCCGCGAGGGTGCCGTTTTCTTTTGCTACTTTTCTTTTGGGCAAGCAAAAGAAAAGTAGATGAATCAACAAATCAACTCTTGGAGCCGGAAGCGAGCGAAACTCACATGGCCAACACAACCAAAAAAAACATCGATAAAAAACGTAAAGCAATGCAACGCCGAAATCGTACGAAAGTTTTTCGGCTGATTTTTACGTTGGTGATTTTGGGCGCACTGCTCTCGGCTGTTTTATTTGTCGCTTACGGTATATACAACGCGGGCACTCGCGTTTATAATGAGTTCGCCGACATGTATCAAGGCTATAACGACAGACGCACGGCGCGCACGGGCGGCACGGTAGATCCGAAATTTGAAAGCTACACGAACATTTTGATTCTCGGCGTTGACGACAGCGAAGAGCCCGAAGCCGATACGATTTTGGTTTTGAGTTTCGCCAACGAAACGGGCAAGTCGCGGATAATTTCAATCCCGCGTGACACGCTGGTAACTTCGCGCAGAGCTTCCGGCGCACTCGGCACGCTGTACGGTACAGGCGGCGCAAATTTACTTGTCCGCGAAATTTCAAACCTGCTCAACATCCCGATTCATCAATACATCATTATCGACTTGCAAACTTTTGCGGAACTGATTGACGTTTTGGGCGGACTGGATATTTACGTCGAAGAAAACATGGATTACGAAGACGAAGCGGCGGGCTTGTCGATTCACATTCCGCAGGGCTATCAGCATCTTTCGGGCGAAGACGTGCAAAAATATCTGCGTTGGCGCGGCGAAAAACTCGGCGACATGGGACGCGTGCAACGTCAACAAAAATTTATCAAAGCTCTTTACGCCAAAGTTTTGCAACTGGAGACTCTGCCGAAACTGCCCGCCATTGCCGACATTTTCCGCAACCGCATGGAGACAAGCGCGGAAATTTTCGACTCGGCACATTTGGCGAACGTCCTGCGCAAAATGAATTCCGACCCGCCAACGACGCTGTTGTTGCCCGGCTCGGAAAATGTTGACGGCGCGTGGGTACCGAACATTGCGGAGATTGAAGCACGTATCAGCGAACTTTTTCCGTTTCAAGACATGATTCAGCATTCCGACGAGGGCGACGCGGACAGCGAAGTTATCGGCGGCGAAGTTACGACGAACGAATAAATTTTTATACGGAGGCGATTTGATTTGAAAACTTTTGATTTGGCATTGAAAATTTGCAAGGCGGCGAGCGACAAAAAAGCCAGCGAAGTCATTACGATGGACATGCGCGGGCTGATGTTCTCGACGGATTATTTTGTCGTGTGCTCAG
>CAMUZL010000097.1 GCA_947165185.1 uncultured Selenomonadales bacterium | reverse complement strand
ACAAATTCGGGCGACGCTCATTCGCGAAGTTCGTGTCGTGGACTACGCAAAATAATTCAATGCGTAATTCGTGAAGTGTAATGCGTAATGCGTGATGAATTCTTGAAGTTACGCATTGCGCATTAATAATTTTCGTTTGACTAAGGAGGGTTAGAGCGGTGTTTGATTTTTTGAGAAAGACGAAGAAACCCAATCCCGACGCCAGCAAATTGTTGGCCTCGATTCTTGTGGTGTTTCCTGCGGTTCAGTCGGTAACTTACGACTCGAAGGACGAGACGCTTGAATTCTCCTTTGCGTTGAACGGGAAATTTTCACAGGAAGACATTGAAAACTTTTTGGCATACGTTGCCGAGTCGGTCGAAACTTTTCATCATCTTGAAGGTTTGGGCGGCGCGAAAATCGAACTCAACGTCGAGGGTGTTTTTGGAACGTGCTTTTTGAACGTGCGGCGGGACGTGGCAACTTTGACTTGTCGGGAACTTTCGCTTTTGACGGAGCTTGCTTTTAATTATTTCGGCGACAGATTGATTGAAGAATATGACGGGTCGATTCCCGACGAAGATTATTTAATCGCGCAGGAAGATTATTTGGAGCAGTGTCTCAACAATATGCGTCAGTTGCGCGTGGAAGGTCGGCTTGTCGGCGTGCGCGAGCGTGAACGCGTCGTGGTTTATGCGCGGTGAAGGAGTGAATTTTTTTTGCGAATTTTAATGGTCGGCGATGTCGTCGGCAGACCGGGCAGATATTTTTTCATGGAGCAGACGCCCGAACTTAAACAGTCTAAAAATATCGATATGGTTATCGTCAACGGCGAAAACGCGGCGCACGGCAAAGGATTGACGCCCGCGATTTTCGACGAGCTGATTCGCGGCGGCTCGGATGTCGTCACGAGCGGCAATCACATTTGGGACAACTCCAACGTCATGCAAATTATTGACACGGAACCTTTTTTGCTTCGCCCCGCGAATTATCCCGAAGGCACGCCCGGCAAAGGTTTTTGCATTTATCCCGTCGGCAAGAAAAAAATCGGCGTCGTCAATCTTGCGGGACGGACTTTCATGAATCCGCCGATTGATGATCCGTTCAGATTGGCGGATAAAATTTTAAACTTCATGGAAAAGCAATGCGACGCGATTTTTGTCGACTTTCACGCCGAGGCGACGAGCGAAAAACTTGCTTTCGGGAATTACGTCGACGGACGAGTTGCGGCGGTTGTCGGCACGCACACGCACGTTCAAACGGCGGACGAACAAATTTTGCCGAAGGGCACGGCTTACATCAGCGATTTGGGCATGGTCGGCGTCAAAAATTCAATCTTGGGCATTTCCGTTGAACCGGTGGTCAGAAAATTTTTGACGGCGCGTCCGAGTCATTTTGAAGTTGCGTCGGGTGCTTGCATTTATTGCGCGCTGTTGATTGAGCTTGACGACAAGACGAACAAGCCGGTCAACGTGGAGCGCATTTTTATCAAGCCGTGACGAAAGTTGCCGAAATTTAAAAGCGGCCGTCATGGATGACGGTCTTGACTGCGTTTTGTTGACAAATCAGCTTAACCAAATTATTCTCCCGTTTTCAAAGCGGGTTTTTTTGGACACGCAAAAGAGTACCGTAAGCGACAAACAAATTACAATCGTTAATGACAACCGTCAATCGCCCGCAATATTACATTCAGGTAATAAATTATCTGCACAATCACAGCGAAATGTGAAGGATTTAATTTACCCATGAAGAATTAACTAAGTGAACTAATTTAGACGCAGAAGGAGCCGCAGCAGAAAACCACTACAACACCAAAATGCACCCAGGGAGGAGGAACAGTTATGGAAATCCTAAAGGTATCAGCCAAATCTAACCCCAATTCCGTCGCCGGCGCACTCGCGGGAGTCATCCGCGAAACCGGAAGTGCCGAGATGCAGGCGATAGGTGCCGGAGCGCTGAACCAAGCGGTTAAAGCGGTTGCCATTGCACGCGGCTTCGTGGCACCGCACGGCGTAGACCTCATCTGCATTCCCGCATTCACGGACATTGAAATCGACGGGAGTGAACGCACTGCAATCAAACTCATTGTCGAACCGCGTTAATTCCTTGGCAACACTCACCCCGATTAAAATCAAGCAATTAAATTTCTGTGGGAGGTAAAATTAATGGCCGGCGATTTGCACACGCACACGACTTATTCGGACGGCTCATTTCAGCCTGAAGAACTCGTGGCGGCAGCGAAGAAAATCGGTCTGAATTATCTGGGCATAACCGATCATGACACGGTTGACGGCGTTCGTCGTCTGTACGAAAACGGACACTTGCCGGACAGAAACATAACGATTATTTCCGGCGTGGAGTTGAGCGTAAATAATCCCGCGCATGATGTTCACCTTGTCGGCTACAATGTCGATATTTACAACGCCGCCTTGATAGAAATGCTCGAAAAAATTCAGGAAGCGCGTTGGGAACGTTTCAGCCAAATCGTCAAAATTTTGCAAGCCAAAAAGTACGACATTCGCGAAGGCGACATTTTAAAAATCGCGGACACCAGCCGCTCAATCGGGCGGGCGCACATTGCAAGAGCTTTGGTAAAAATGGGCGCGTTCAAAACCGTTCGCGAAGCTTTCGACAAGATGCTTGCCAAAGACAGACCCGCTTACGTGCCGCGCTATTTGCCCGAAGTCGACGAAGTGATTGACGTGATTCACCAAGCGGGCGGCAAAGTTATATTGGCTCACCCGAAACTTGTCGGCGACGATGAATTGGTCGAAGAGCTGTGCGGCAAGATTGACGGGCTGGAAGTTTACTACCCCTGCCACAAACCCGAAGACGTTCAGCATTATTATTTCCTTGCGAGGAAACACGATTTGCTGATAAGCGGCGGCAGTGACTTCCACGGCACGGCGTCAAGATTCGTCAAAGAACTTGGAGAGTTTACGATAAGCGAAGAACTTGCAAAAAAATTTTCGTCGAGCCTCAACCTTAGATTTGATTAACGAAACATTTGAGCAAAAAAATACCGTCTCGAAAGCCGAGGCGGTGTTTTTGTTTATGGTGACGATTTAGGTTCGTCACTTCGATTAAATTTATTCGTTGGTTTTGAGTTTGTTGAATGTTACTTTTCTTTAACGGCAAAGACCCGCTTTAAAAGCGGGGGAACAATTTGGATAGTTGATTCGTAAATTGAGCGAACAACTTAAACCAATTGGATGCAACGTCACGTTGCCCCGCTAATTTCGCATCACGCGAAATGCGCGGGCGGTCGCACGTCCTGTGCGACCGTGTTGTCACTTCGATTGACGTTTGCAAAATTTTTGCGTGTTGCCATCGCCTGCGACGCATCACGCGTCTACGGCGATTTGTGTCGGCCGTCATCCGTGACGGCCGCTGAATTTCGTTTCGATTCAGCGTCTGCAATATCCGTCGCCGCAACCGTAACGCCCGCAGTATTCGCCGTTGTAGTTGTTATTATTGTCGGAATCGGACGAGCAATAATAATTTCCGCCGCAACAGAGATTTTCCGTGTCAAAATCGTTTGCTTGCGTGAACGCCGTAAAGCTGAACATCATCACGGCAGTCAATGCGCCGAGTAAAAATTTTTTCATGGTATCATCCTCCAAAAAATTTATCGGGCGAGTTCGTCGGCTTTGGCGAAGTCCGCTTGAGCTTTCGCGTTGTCGCCCAGTGCTTCATGACATTGAGCGCGGCGGCGATAAGCTTCGGCGGTGGGCTTGAGCGAAATGACTTTGTCGAAATCAGCCAACGCTTTTTTAAAGTCGCCCATGTTCCCGTGAACCAGCCCGCGATTTTCGTAATTGTCGGCAGTCGGCTTGAGCGAAATTGCCTTGTCGAAGTCCGCGACAGCTTTATTATAGTCGCCCGTGTTCGCCAAAGCAACTCCGCGCCCGCCGTAAGCTTCGGCGTTGTTCGGGTCAAGTTCAATCACTTTGCTCAAGTCGGCAACGGCGTCGCGATAATTTCCCAACGCGTTGTAAGCGGTGCCGCGACAAGTATAAGCGTTGACGTTCGCGCCGTCAAGGCGAATTGCTTCGGTGGCGTCGTTTACCGCTTCGCGATAATTTTTTCGCTCGTAATTGTCGCGGGCACGTTCGGCGTAAAAATTCGTTTCGGATTCGATTTTCTTTTGGTCGCGACGTTGATTTTCGGTCACAGAAGTTTTTTCTTCGGTTTGAGTTGAATTTTCGTCGGGCGAAGATTTTTTTTCATCGCCGCAACCCGTCAATAACAAACATGTCGTCAACACGGTAATCAAAAATTTTTTCATGACAAATTTGCTCCGAAAGATTTAATCATCGTAGCCGAGTTCTTTGGCTTTGGCAAAATCTGCGCGGGCTTTGGATTTTTTGCCGAGAGCCTGATAACATTCGCCGCGCTTGTAATAGGTGATGCCGTCGTCGGGCGAAAGTTCGATTGACTTGCTGAAATCGTCAACGGCGTCCGCGTAATTCTCAAGCTCAAAGTTGGCTTTGCCGCGATGATAATAGGCAAGCTCGCAATCTTCGTCGAGTTCGATGGCGGCGTCGTAATCCTCAATGGCGGCGTCATAATCCTCAAGCTCAAAATAAACTCTGCCACGTGCGACGAAATTATCTGTGTCTTCGTCGTCAAGTTCGATGGCCTTGTCGAAATCATTAATCGCCTTGTTGTATTCCTCAAGCTTGAAATAAGCTTTGCCGCGCCTGTAATAAGTGACGGCGTCTTCGGGCGAAAGTTTGATTGACTTGCTGAAGTCCTTGACGGCTTTTTTGTACTCCTCAAGCTTATGATAAGCTTTGCCGCGATTATAATAGGCAAGCTCGTATTCGCTGTCGAGTTCAATGGCGGAATCGAAATCCTCAATCGCCGCGTCGTAGTCTTCAAGCTCAAAATAAGCCTTGCCGCGAGTGAAATAAGCTTCGGCGTTCTCGTCGTCAATTTCAATGGCTTGCGTGGCGGCGTCGACTGCCTCTTCGTAATCTTCCTCGTCCAAAAGTTCTTTGGCGCGTTCGACGTAAGATTCTGCGTCGCCGTCGGAAGTTTCGTCATCGGAAGTTTCTTCGTTGCCGTCAAGTTCGTTTCGGCATTCGTCAAGCGCGTTTTGATAATCGGTGTTTCTCGGTTTGAGCTGAACGGCTTTTTCGAGATCCTCAATCGCCTCGTCATATCGTTCCAAGGCGGCGTAAGCTTGCCCGCGACAAAAATAAGCCGCCGCGTCCGTCGAATCAAGTTTAATGGCTTTGTTGGCGTCCGCGATTGTCTCGTCGTAGTTTTCCAGTTTTAAATTCTTCGCGGCACGGTCGGAGTAAAATTTTGCTCCCGCGCCCGTGGCAACGTCCGAAACAACTTTGATGACATCGTTGGCGGTCACCTTTGAAGCGACACCCGAAGCGATATCCGAAATGAGATCCGAAAGATTTGCCATGTTATCAACCTCCAAAAAAATTTTTCAATGATGACGTTTGTCGTAACGCCACGCCCAAACAATCAGCACAATCGCCAAAATCACCGAAATAATTATCCGCCAGTAACCTTCCTCGTGCAAAATCGCGTCGTGCCCGATTATCGCTTCAATGCTCGTCGACGGGAACTTTCCGACCAGTGACGCGATAAAATAATCATACAGACTCAGCGAACTCAACGCGCCCGCCGCATTTAAAAGCCCGCTCGGCACGTAAGGCACCATTCGCGCAATCAACATTACTTTAAAGCCGTTTTTGGAGCTGTACTTGTCGATTGACTGCAACTTTTTATTTTTGGCGATGATTTTGCGTGCAGAATCGCGGAAAAAAAATCTCAGCAACTGAAAACTTATCGTCACGCCGACGGTCTCCGCCACGACCGACAAAATTATTCCCGGCACAATCCCGAAAATCAGCGTGTTCGCCGTGGAAAAAATTATTGCGGGCGGAAAGCCGATTGCGTTGACGAAAAGCGTCAACAAAAAGCTGAACACGACCGCCAACGAGCCGTAACTTGCAATGTAGTCCGCCGTTTCGACGATGTCACCGCGTGCCAAAAGTGCGCAGACTTCCGGCAAAAATTCCGGCGCGGCAAGGTGAATCGCTCCGAACAACGCCACGATTAACAGCGCGGCGGCGATTTTGACTTTTAACATAAAAATTCCTTTCGTGCGTGAAAAAATTTAGCCGCGTCATTATAACACGTCGAAACTTTTGCGGCAGGAAAATTTTTTTGCTATCATAACCAAAAATTTTTGGAGGTGAACAGATGAGTTACGGGTTACTTTTAAAAAGTAACCAAACAGTTTTCGCGCCGCAACGTTCCGATTAATCCAACGTTATCGCCGCGAATCAAACGAAAAATTTTCGGAGGTGCATTGATGAATTACGGCTTGATAATTCCGACGCTCAACGCGGGCGCACAATTTCAAAAATTGCTCGAACAAATTTCCGAACAAACTTTGCCGACACAAAAATTAATCGTCGACTCCGAATCGACGGACGAAACTGTTGCAACGGCAAAAAATTTCAGCTGGGAAGTGCTGACAATTCCGCGAAAATCTTTCAATCACGGCGGCACGCGACAATTCGCGCTTGAACATTTGCAAAAAAAATTTCCGCTCGACGTGATAATTTTTTTGACGCAAGATGTTTTGCTTCACGACAAAAATTCCCTGTCGACGCTGGTAAAAATTTTCGCGGAAGATGAAACCGTCGGCTTGAGTTACGGGCGACAACTTCCGCACGAAAACGCGACCAACGAGGCGAAATTTTTGCGCGCCTTCAACTATCCGCCCGAAAGTCAACTGCGTTCGTTCGACGACAGAAAAATTTTCGGGATAAAAACTGCGTTCGCGTCGAATTCTTTTGCGTCTTATCGAATTTCCGCGCTTAAAAGCGTCGGCGGCTTCCCGAATCACGTTCCTTTGTGCGAAGACATGTTTGTTGCGGCGAAAATGTTGATGAGCGGCTTGAAAATTTTTTACGCGGCGGACGCGCAAGTTTTTCACAGCCACAACTACACGGCGGCGCAGGAATTTCGTCGCTACGTTCAAATCGGCAAATTTCACGCGCAAGAAAGTTGGATTCGCGAAACTTTCGGCTCGGCGGAAGGTGCGGGAAAAAAATTCGTCGTGATGAAGTTGACCGCATTGGCAAAAAAAAATCCCCTCGATTGTTTCGGTGCAATCTTCAGGGATGCCGCAAAATTTTTCGGTTATCGTTTAGGACGAATTATTTCTTAGACCAGCCGAATTCCTCAAAACTCTGTCGCCAAACAATTCGTTCGTAAAAATCTTTCATGGTGTTTTGCGCCGTGTTGAAAATCGGGACGCGCTCCAACGCGAAAAAATTGCTCCCGCAGTCGACAATCCCGTATTTAATCGTGAACGCGCCTTTGTAGCCCGCATTTTGCGCAATGCCCGCGATGTGTAAGTTGTAAGTTCCCGTGGGATACGCTAAAAATTCGACGGGGTGACCGAGATTTTGTTCAAGCAACGATTTTGAGTTCAAAAGTTCGCTGCGAATTTCGTCGTCTGGCAATTCCTCAAGTTTCGGGTGCGTCAGCGTGTGCGATTCGACGGTAAAGCCGCCCGCTTCCATCTCTTTGAGCTGCTCCCACGTCATGTAATTCGGGTTCGTGCTTGTGAACGCGGGAATTACAAAAACCGTCGCGTGCAAGCCGTATTTTTTCAAAATCGGGAATGCGTTCGTGTAATTGTCGAGATAACCGTCGTCGAACGTTATCAGCACGGGCTTTTCGGGTAAGTCAATTTCGCCGTTGAGCCCCGCATAAAGTTCGTCGGGCGTTATCGTCACGCAACCGCTGTCGACCAGATATTTCATCTGCGCGTCGAAATAATCGACGGGAACCGAAAGCGGATTGGCTTTGTTGTCGATTTGATGATAGTTGAGCACCAAAATTTTTGAGC
>CAMUZL010000096.1 GCA_947165185.1 uncultured Selenomonadales bacterium | reverse complement strand
CGGCCGCCGGTCAAGTTTTGACAATCTTCGTCCGCACGATTACGGTTTTCTTCCAGCACTTGGCGGACAAATACGCCGAAGAAGCGAACATGCGCGGAATTGAAATGTGCCACGTCGCGGGCTTGTTGCTTCAAGCTCTGCGCGTCGCCATTCCGACCGTTGCAATCGCAATGGTCGCCGGCACGGACGTTGTCAACAATGCATTGAATTCAATTCCTGAAGTTATCACACGCGGCTTGCAAGTCGCGGGCGGCTTTATCGTCGTTGTCGGTTATGCAATGGTCATCAATCTGATGAACGCGCAAAAACTCATGGTCTATTTCTTCCTCGGATTTTTAATCGCGGTCTTCACGGATGTCAACCTTATCGGTTTCGGCGCAATCGGTGCCATCTGCGCGTACTTCCACATTCAGGGCTTGAAGAAAGACATTGCCATTGAGGAAGCGGCGAAAACCGGCGGCGGCTCGGCCATTGAAGGCGACGACATTGACGATTCGGATTTAATGTGAGGAGTTGAGATTCATGGCAGAAAAAAAAGTTACGCAGAACGATTTATTTTGGACGTTCATCCGCTCGAACTTCCTGCTCGGCTCCTTCAACTTTGAGCGTATGCAATCAATGGGATTCTGCGTCGCAATGATGCCGATTTTGAAAAGAGTTTACGGCGACAATCCCGAAGAACTCAAAGCGGCCTTGAAACGTCACTTGGAATTTTTCAACACGCAACCTTTCGTTGCGGCGGCAATCATGGGCATTATCGGCGCAATGGAAGAAAAACGCGCCAACGGTGCCGAAATTTCTCCCGCGACACTTTCGGGCGTCAAAGTCGGTTTAATCGGTCCTCTTGCCGGCGTCGGCGATCCGATTTTCTGGGGCACGATTCGTCCCGTTTTGGCGGCACTCGGCGCGGGCATTGCGCTCACCGGCTCGATTATCGGTCCGATAATTTTCTTTGTCGCCTTTAACGCGATTCGTCTTGCCACGCACTGGTACGGAGTCAAATACGGTTACGAAAAAGGCACGGAGCTTGTCGAAAATATCGGCGGCAACGAAATGAAATTCTTGACTGAAGGCGCGTCGGTGCTCGGCTTGCTGGTTATGGGTGCGCTCGTCGCAAAATGGACGACCGTAAACATGCCGCTTGTCATTTCCGAATACGATAACGCTATGGGCGACCACGTCGTCACAACCTTGCAGACAATTTTGGACAGCTTGATGCCGGGCATTGTCGCGTTGCTCATGACCTTCGCTTGTATGTGGCTGTTGAAACGCGGCATGAATCCGCTGATTATCATCATCGGCTTGTTCGTCATCGGCATCGTCGGCTACGCAATCGGTCTCTTTGCTTAATTCCATAACCACACCCCTTACCAAACAAAAGAGCCTCGGTGTTATCGGAGGCTCTTTTGCGATTTTGTGAAAGGTTATTTCAAGTTCAGAAGATCGAACGATAAATTTCGGCGATTTGTTCTTTGGTCACGTCGCGAGGATTGCCCGGCGTGCAGGCGTCCGCAAGTGCAGATTCCGCCAAAAAGTCAATGTCTTCGGCTTTGACGCCCAGTTCGGAAAGTTTCGTCGGGATGCCGACGTCCGCGCTGAGTTTTGCAACGGCGTCGATTGCGGCGGCGCGATATTCTTCCTGCGACATTGCGTCGACGTTCGCAACGCCCATTGCGCGTGCAATTTCGCGATAACGTTCGCCGGTTGCGGGCGCGTTGAATTTCAAAACGGGAGCCAACAAAATTGCGCAAGCCGTGCCGTGCGGAATGTCGTAAACCGCGCTTAACGGATGAGCCATCGAGTGATCTATTCCCAAACCGACATTTGAAAAGCCCATGCCCGCGACGTATTGCCCGAGAGCCATTTTTTCGCGGCCTTGCGGGTCGCCTTTGACGGACTTGCGCAAGTTGGCAGAAATAATTTCAATCGCCTTGAGGTGAACCATGTCGGTCAATTCCCAGGCGGCTTTCGTGATGTAACCTTCAATCGCGTGGACAAGCGCGTCCATGCCGGTTGCGGCACAGAGTTTCGGCGGCATCGAAGCGCACATTTCCGAATCGACAATCGCGACGACGGGAATATCTTTCGGGTCGACGCAGACGAATTTGCGATTTTTTTCAACGTCCGTGATGACGTAGTTAATCGTGACTTCGGCGGCAGTGCCCGAAGTCGTCGAGACCGCGATAATCGGCAGGCATTTGTTTTTCGTCGCGGCAACGCCTTCAAGAGAGCGCACGTCGGCAAATTCGGGATTCGTCATAATAATCGCGATTGCTTTGCTCGTGTCGATTGCCGAACCGCCGCCGACCGCAACGATAATGTCCGCGCCGCATTTTTTGCAGAACTCGACGCCCGTTTGAACGTTTTCGATTGTCGGATTCGCTTTGATGTTGTCGTAAATCTCAAAATCGACGCCCGCCGCCGTGAGCAAGTCAATAACTTTCGTCGCGACTTTGAATTTAATCAAATCTTTGTCGGTGACGAGCATGACTTTTTTGCAGCCGCGTCCTTTGATTTCGGCGGGAATTTCTTTAATCGCGCCCGGCCCGAAGTAAGACGTTTCGTTTAAAATAATTCTGTTTGCCATAAAAATTCCTCCCAAAATATTGCAACGCAAGTTTTATTCATGATACAACAAGCACACGCCCGTTACAACGGGACAGAAAAAATTTTTTGACGGAGAACTTTTCATGCGGAAAATATTTTTGGCAGTGACAATCGCGCTGTCGCTCGCGGCGGCGGGTTTTCATCATTTCGTTACGACGGATTATTCTGCGCGGCAAAACGAACATCGTCGCAAACTCGGCGCGGTTTACATGACGCTCAACAATCCGTTTTACGAAGTCATCGACGAAGAAATTCGCACGGTCGTGGAAAATCACGGCGACATTTTGATTTCGCGTGATCCCGCGTTAAGCGTCGAAAAGCAACTTGAAGAAATTCAAAACTTGATTGACGCGGGAGTTGAGTTGATTTTTATAAATCCCGTCGACTGGACGAAAGTTGAGCCCGCGCTTGAACTTGCCCGAGCCGCGAAAATTCCCGTCATTGCAATCGATACGAACGTCGAAGATGATACGCTTGTCAACTGCACCGTCGTTTCCGACAATTATTCGGCGGGCGTGCAATGCGCCGAACATCTGCTGAAAAATTCTTCGGGCGGGAAAATTGCCATACTCAAGCATTCGCAGGCGCGTTCGTCCATTGACAGAATCGGCGGCTTCCTCGACAAAATTTCCGCGAACAAAAATTTTGAAGTCGTTGCGGAGGCGGAATGTTTCGGTCAACTTGAAATTGCAATGCCCGTCACCGAAGAGCTGATTAAAATTCATCCCGAAATAAATATCGTTATGGCGTTGAACGACCCCGCCGCAATGGGCGCGATTGCCGCGTTGCAAAATATTAATCGGCTCGGTGACGTGAAAGTTTACGGCGTCGACGGCGTGCCCGAAACGAAGGAAATGATTTTGTCGCAACGCATGACGGCGACGGCGGGACAATCTCCGCGAAAAATCGGACGCATTGCCGCCGATTGCGCTTACAGAATTTTTGACGGCAAGCCCGTCGAAAAAATTATCAAGCTCCCGACGCGTTTGATTTCCTCCGAAAATATTTCTTCGACAGACATTGACGGCTGGGATTAGGGACTGGGGACTGGGGATTAGGGACTAGTAATGAAAAAATTTTTGACTGTCGCAAGAATGCATCGACTGCTTTACGTCTACAACGGCGCAGTGATTTTCGTTTTGATGGCGTTCATGTGCCTGACGCAAGACAGAATCAATCAATCGATGGCGGCGCGCTCGTTCCTTGAGCAGGCGGGAGCAATTCCGACACCCGCGCCCGAAATTTTTTTGACGACGGTCGCAACTTTTTTAAGTTTGGTTTTCGTCGGAAGTTTTTACCGCAAAAATAAAAATCCCCGCGTGCGTTATCTTTTGCTGGCGGCGGAAATAATTATTTGCATGTTGCTGATGCGAAGTTTAAATCTTTCCTACGACGGAATTGTTTTGCTCGTCGTCGCCGACTTGATGTTTCGCTACGAAGGCCGCCGACAGGAATACACGCTGTTAATCGCGATGATTTGCCTGTACTTCATTGCGAATTACAATCTGGCGATTTTCCAAACGAAAACAATTTCGTTCGAGGCCTACGCGTCCTATTACAACGTCGACGCCAAAGCCGTCATTTTGGCGATAAGAAATTCTTTCGACTCGATTAACACGGTATTTTTCGTTTTCTATCTCGTCCTGCTCGTCAAAAGCAAGCACGAAGAAACCGAACGCATTCGCCTGCTCAACGAAAAACTTGAGGAAGCTAACCAACGACTGCGCGCTTACGCGATTGAAGTCGAACAGATGGCGGAAACTCGTGAGCGGAACCGTTTGGCGCGGGAAATTCACGACACGTTGGGGCACGCGCTAACCGGCATTGCCGCCGGTCTTGACGCTTGCATTATGACTTTGGAAGTCGCGCCCGAAGTTACGAAGCAACAGCTCAACAAAATTCGCGACGCGGCGAAAAAAGGCATTACCGACGTGCGACGCTCAGTCAAAAAATTGCGCCCCGACGATTTGGAGCGATTGCCGTTTCAGGAAGCGTTGCTGGAGATGACGAAAAATTATTCGGAGTCTTCGGGCATGGAAATTACTTTCGACATTTTCAGCTGGTCGAAAAATTTGCGCCAAGATCAAGAGGACATTATTTATCGCGTCTTGCAGGAGAGCATAACCAACGCCAAACGCCACGGGCACGCCACCAAAGTTAAAATTACAATCGGCGGCGACGAAAAATATTTGCTGATTGTCATTGCGGACAACGGGCGCGGTTGCGACGACGTTAAGCAAGGTTTCGGACTTAAGCACATGCGTGAGCGTCTGGAACTTTTGCACGGAACAGTTCATTATTGGAGCGACGAAGGTTTTATCGTCGAGGCGATGATTCCGCTGAATCGGGAGGTTGACAATGATAAAAATTCTGATAGCTGACGACCAGGAACTTATTCGCGAGAGTTTGAAAATCGTTTTGGACATGAACGCCGACATGAAAGTTGTCGGGCTTGCGGCGGACGGGCAAAAAGTTTTGGACTTGCTCAACAAAAATCGCCCCGACGTAATTTTAATGGATATTCGTATGCCGGAACTTGACGGCGTCCTTTGCACGAAGATTGTCAAAGAAAAATTCCCCGACGTAAAAATTATTATCCTGACGACGTTCGACGACGACGAATATGTTTTTTACGCGCTCAAATACGGCGCAAGCGGCTACCTGCTCAAAGGTTGTTCCGTGCAGGAATTGACGGCGGCGATTCACACCGTTATGAACGGCGGCTCAATCCTCAATCAAGGCGTCATCACCAAAGTCGTGAAACTTTTCAGTCAGCTGGCGAAAACGAATATCGCAATGGAAGTTGACGCCAAAAACGTCGACGAACTCAACCGCACGGAACGAAATATCGCAAGCCTTGTCGGTTGCGGTCTGTCGAACAAAGAAATTGCCGAAAAATTATTTTTGTCGGAAGGCACGGTGCGTAACGCTTTAAGTTCCGCGTTGTCGAAATTGCATTTGCGCGACAGAACACAGCTGGCAATTTGGGCGGTGCAAACGGGCTTGCCGCTCATGACGACGAATTAAAATCATGCGGAAAAAAATTTTTGCGGCAATCTGCGCGGCGTTGATTATTTTTGTCGGCGTGATTTATCAGTATCGGCAACCCGTGACGTTGAAGCTCGGAATTTTTGCGGGGAGCAACTGGGATGTTCCGCAAGGCGAAACTTACGCGATTATCGACGACGTGATAAAAACTTTCGAGGCGGAAAATCCCGGCGTCAAAGTCACTTACGTCAGCGGCATCAAAAAGGAAGACTACAGCGAATGGCTTGCCGAACAATTCGTTGCGGGCGACGAACCCGATATTTTCTGTGTGCCCGCCGACGATTTCAATTTGTACGCGACGACGGGCGCGCTGATGAATTTGGACGATTTCATTTCGGACGACGAAAATTTTTCCGTGGACGTTTATTATCCCGCCGCGTTCAATTTCGGTCGCCACGAAGAAAATTCTTTCGCCTTGCCGTGTGAAAGCACGATAACTTTTATGTTCGTGAACAAAACCTTGCTCGCGAAAGAAGGTGTCGACGTGCCGCAAAATGATTGGACGTGGAAAGATTTTTTGGAGATTTGCCGAAAAGTTACCCGCGACACCGACGGCGACGGGATTATTGACCAGTTCGGCTGTTACGATTATTCATGGAAACAGGCCGCGATTGCCAACGGCGTGAAACTTTTTCGCGACGACGGCAGAACATCTTATTTCGCCGATTCGCGCATGGAGGACGCGTTAAAATTTTTGATGGAGTTGCACGCGATAAACGGCGGGCGTGAAATTTCGCCGAAAGATTTCGACGTTGGGCGCGTTGCATTTCGCCCGTTCACTTTCGCCGAATATCGAACGTACAAACCCTATCCGTGGCGAATCAAAAAATATTCGTCGTTCGAGTGGGACTGCATCAAAATGCCTGCGGGAACTTCCGGCGGAAATATTTCCGTTTTGGACACGTTGCTTATCGGAATGAGTTCGCGCACGCGTCATAAAGATTTGGCGTGGCAACTTATGAAAAAAATTTGTTTCGACGTGACGACGCAACAGGAAATTTTAAAACGTTCGCAAGCGTTGCCCGTTCGCCGCGACGTGATTATTTCCGCCGAAGCGCAGGAAATTTTTTCATGGGAAACGAGAGACACCGCCGCGATAACGCCCGCCGACATCAGCGACGCAATGGACGAAGCCGTTATGCCGTACAAGTTCAAAAATTATGATTCGGCAATGCGCTACGCCAACGGCGAAATCAACAAAATTATCAACGGAATTGTTCCGCTCAACAACGCGCTGAACAAATTACAAAAAGAAGTCAACGCCTTTTTGCAGTACTAAAAAAATCCCCATCGTTCGTGATGAGGATTTTTTTTTTGTTGCGTGTAAACAAATTGCCGCTTACGAATTTTTCAGCTCGACCAAATATCTTTTCAGCGCGTCTTGCCACGGCGGAAGTCTGTCGAAGCCCGCCTCGTCCAAAGATTTTTTGCTGAGTCGCGAATTGAACGGACGGCGCGCAGGTGTCGGATATTCAATCGTCGGGACGCCGTCAACTTCGACGTTCAAGCCGGCTTGCTCGAAAATTTCCCGTGCAAAATCTGCCCAAGAGCAAAAACCTTCGTTCGTCGCGTGATAGACGCCGTATTTGTCCGAAGCCGCCATATCCGCCAAAAGTCTCGACAAGTCGGGCGTGTAAGTCGGGCTGCCGATCTGGTCGTTGACGACGTTCAATTTCTTTTTCGTCTCGCCGAGGCGCAACATTGTCTTGATGAAATTATTTCCGTTGATGCCGAAAACCCAGCTCGTGCGAACGATGAAAAATTTTTCAACCAGCGCATGAACGGCGTCTTCGCCCAAAAGTTTGCTGCGGCCGTAGACGTTGACGGGATTTTTTTCGTCGTTGACTTCGTAAGGAATTTTTCCGTCGCCGCCGAAAACGTAGTCGGTGCTGATGTAAATCATCTTCGCGCCGATTTCGCGGCAAGCTTCGGCAATCCAGCGCGTGCCCATACCGTTGACGGTGATTGCAAGTTCTGCGTCGGATTCGGCTTTGTCGACGGCGGTGTAAGCCGCGCAGTGCACAACCGTTTCGGGTTTCTTTTCGAGGATGAAATTTTTCGCGCCGGCTTCAGTCGTCAATTCGAGTTCCTCAAGCGACGGGGCGATATATTCGACGCCGCGTTTCGTGAATTCTTTTGCAAGATCAAAACCCAGCTGTCCGAGAATGCCTGTGATTAAAACCATTTTGAAAATCCTCCGTAAAAATTTTTGTTTCGCGCCCGCAATGATAGCGAATTGGCGGCGATTTGTAAAGTTATGTGGTTCTTACTTTTCTTTTGGCGCAAAAGAAAAGTAAGCAAAAGAAAACATGCCCGCTAATTTCGCATCACGCGAAATGCGCGGGGCGGAAGCGCGCTGGCAAGCTTTCGCGCCGTCATCCATGACGGCCGGAA